>NZ_SOHD01000007.1:0-238328 GCF_004403235.1 Cryobacterium sp. Hh38
GATCATTATCGCCGTGATCACGGCACCCGAAAGAGGGACGCTCAGCGGGCACACAATCGCGTGAAGACAGTGGCGTCGACGTCGGACGCGAGAGGCCCGATAGGGGAACGGCCACCGCGACAGATCTAGGCCTGATCGACGCAACTGCCCACCACGCTGAGACCGTGTCGGAGGGGAAGGATAAACGCGGCGATTATCTGCCGCCGGAGTACGCGGGGACGGGAGCGCGCACGACGCTCTGACTGCCCGCCCAGCAACCTACAAACCCGGCGGAACCGCTCATCGTTCGCCGGGGTCAAAGGCGGTCAGGACGGCGGCAACAGGTAGCCGCGTAGGAACTCATCGAATGCGGCGGGCATGTCGACGCTCCCGTCGAGCAACCACTGCTGCTGGAGCCCATCCATCACGGCAGTGATGAGACGCGAGGCATGCCGCACGTCGAGGTCGGTGCGCACGAGGCCGTTGCGCTGTGCCTCGGAGAGCACGCGCTCGGTGTCGGCGGCCGTCGCCGCGTACCGTTCGACGAAGTAATCGTGCACCGGATACTCATAGTCTGTTGCCTCGGCGGAGATGACCGTGTATAGCGATGTCAGCCCGCGCGTGGTCTGATTGTAGGCGACGACCTTGCGCATCTGCTCGAGAAGTGTGATCTCGCTAACATCGCCGACGGCAGCGCGTACGCGCTCGTCTCGCTGTCTCAAGACCTCCGTGAACAAGTCTTCCTTCGAGGCGAAGTGGTGCAGCACCCCCGCGGGGGTCAGCTGCACCCGCTTGGCGATCTCACGTAGGGAGCCGCTGTGGAAGCCGCTCTTACCGAACACGAGAAGCGCGGCATCCAGGATTTCCTGACGTCGGGCCTGGCCCTTGGGGTAGCTACCGCGCTTGCGGTCCTGAGTGTCCGTCATAGAAGAAACCTATCGCATGTAAGGTTTTTGGGCTAGGGTCGAAACTCAACGAGGGGCTTCACCCCTCTGCGGCCGTTACGAGCAGTCGCAACTCTGTCATACGGCAGGAGTCGAACCAATGGAGGCACGACATGAATCGATGGGGATCAATCGCGGCAATGGCCCTGGTGGGGGTTATCGCCCTGACCGGCTGTGGCCGTTCCGAAGGCGGGAATACCGCGACGAGCGGCGCCGTAATCGACGACAAGCCGGCAACGGGCGAAGTCACGGTCTGGGCGATGGGCAACGAGGGCGAAGTACTCGACCAGCTCGCGACCAAGTTCGAGGACGAGAATCCGGCTGTCACGATCAACGTCACGGCGGTGCCGTGGGATTCCGCGCACGACCGCATTGCCACGTCGATCGCTGGCGGCGAGACCCCGGACATCTCGATGCTCGGCACGACCTGGGTCGGCGAGTTCGCTGCCACCGGCGCGCTCGAGCCCACCCCGGAAGGCCTCGTCGACGAGGCATCCTTCTTCGAGGGCTCTTGGAGCACCGCGGTCGTCGACGACGTCGTCTACGGTGTGCCGTGGTATGTCGACTCGCGTGTTCTCTACTACCGCACCGACCTCGCCGAGGCCGCCGGCGTCGAGGCGCCCACCACGTGGGACGAGTACAAGGCCTTTGCCCTGGCGCTCAAGGGCGGCGGCGCCACGTCAGGCGTTTCCCTTCCGCCGGGCGGATTCGACTCCTGGCAGTACGTTACCCCTCTCGTCTGGCAGGCCGGCGGCGACATCCTGAACGAGGATGGCACCGAGTTCACGTTCGACACCCCAGAGTGGGCTGAGGCGTTCGAGTTCTACAAGAGCTTCTTCGACGAAGGAGCCTCCGAGGCGGTTCGCCTTGAGGGCGGTGAGATCGAACAGAAGTTCATCGACGGATCGGTCGGCTCGTTCTTCAGCGGCCCGTTCCACGTCGGACTGCTTCGTGAGCAGGGCGGCCCGGACTTCGCCGATAAGTTCGCCGTCGCCCAGGTTCCCGGAGCCGACACCCGCACGAGCTTCACGGGAGGCGGCAACCTTTCCGTCTTCGGTGACAGCGAGAACCGTGACGCGTCGTGGAAGTTCGTGCGCTGGCTCAGCCAGACTGAGACGCAGCTCGAGTGGTACGACATCTCCACCGACCTTCCCTCGGTTCAGGCCGCGTTCGAGGATCCGATCTTCGCCGACGACCCCTACCTGAGCGTGTTCGCCGCGCAGCTCGCCGACTCGAAGGCGCCGCCCGCGATCCCGACCTGGGCTCAGGTGTCTGCCGTCATTGACCAGGAGCTCGAGAAGGTCACGCGCGGTGACCAGACCGTTGACGCCGCACTCAATTCGATCCAGCAGCAGGCGGACACGATCGGCACCGGCAACTAGCCATGGTCGTCTTCGCACCAGAGACCGGGCGGGCGCCCTCACCGCGTCCGCCCGCGCCGACGGCGCTTCGGCGCTCGCCCGGTCGGCGCAAGATGACCTGGATCGCGTGGGGCTTTGCCGCCCCGTTTATGATCCTGTTCGTGGTCTTCATGGCCGGCCCGATCTTCGCGTCCTTCGTGATGAGCTTCACCGACCTCACGACCCGCGACCTTCGATCGCCTTTCAACGTGAACTTCATCGGCCTCGAGAACTACCTAAACCTCTTTCAGGACCCCCGGTTCCTCAAGGCTCTCTCCAACACCGCGGTCTTTGTGATTGTGGGCGTCCCGCTCACGATCGTTCTCGCTCTGCTCGTGGCCCTCGCCCTGAACAACGGCATCAACAAGTTCCGCACCGTGTTCCGCGTGGGCTATTACGCCCCCGTCGTCACGAGCATCGTGGCGATCGCTATCGTCTGGAAGTTCATCCTCCAGCCGGACGGGTTGCTCAACGGGTTCCTCTCGATCTTCGGAGTCTCCGGCCCCAACTGGCTCGAAGACACCACGTTCGCCCTTCCCTCGCTCATTGCGATGGCGATCTGGCGCAACATTGGAACCCTCATGGTGATTTTCCTCGCCGGGCTCCAGGGCGTGGGGCAGGAACAGCTTGAGGCAGCCATGATGGATGGCGCCGGTCCGGTTCAGCGATTCTTCAACGTCGTCGTACCTGCCCTGCGACCGACCCTGCTGTTTGCGGCGGTCATCACCGGCATCGGGTTCCTGCAGTTCTTTGAGGAGCCCTTCGTGATGACCCGCGGCGGGCCGCTCGACGCGACCCTCTCGACCGCGATGTACACGTTCAACCAGTTCGGATTCGGCAACTATTCCTATGCCTCCGCAGCCAGTTACGTGCTGTTCCTCGGCATCGTTGTCCTGTCGCTCCTGCAGTTCCGATTCCTCCGACAGAAGGACTGACCATGATGAGACGCAAACCAAGATGGTGGCTCTACATGGTGCTCGTCACGGGGTTCGTCGCGATGATTTTCCCGTTCATCTGGATGCTACTCGGCTCGTTTAAGACGAACGCCGAGATCCGCAGCGCCCCACTGAACTTCTTCCCGGAGAACCCGACGCTTGAGAACTACGTGCAACTCTTCGCGCGGCTCGACTTCACGACCTACTTCACCAACAGCGTTGTCGTCGCGGTCTTCGTGACGCTCGGCAACATCGTGTTCTCGTCAATGTTGGGCTACGCGCTTGCAAAGCTTGAGTTCGCGGGCAAGAAAGTGCTGTTCGGTCTTGTGCTCGGCACGCTCATGGTGCCGGGCGTCGTGACCTTTGTACCGCTGTTCGTGCTCACCTCGAACCTCGGCCTCGTGAACTCGTATCCCGGCCTCATCCTGCCGTTCCTGATCACGCCGCTCGGCGTGTTCCTGATGCGGCAGTTCATCCTGAGCCTTCCCGACGACATTATCGAGGCCGCCAGGATCGACGGAGCCAGTGAGTGGCGGATCTTCCTCCGGGTGATCATGCCGCTGTGCGGACCAGCCGTCGCAACCCTTGCGATCCTGACCTTCCTAGGCAGCTGGAACAACTTCCTCTGGCCGCTCGTCGTCGCCACGAGCGAGGACAAGTACACGCTTCCGGTCGCCCTCGCGCTCTATTCAGTCGGCCAGAACGCCTCGCAGTACGGCCTGATGATGGCGGGCGCCGTCGTGGTCGTGGTGCCCGTGCTCGCGATCTTCATCATCCTGCAGCGCTACTTCGTTCAGGGCATCGCCCTGACCGGAATCAAATAGTAAGGAACACAATGACTTTTCCCAACGGATTCCTGTGGGGTGCCGCCACTGCGCCGCACCAGGTCGAGGGCAACAACACTTCCAGCGACTGGTGGCTGCGCGAACACGGGCAGCTGCCGAGCCCACACCCGGTCGAGTCGCCGAGTGGCGATGCCGCGGACAGCTACCACCGCTACCCGGAGGACATGCGCCTGCTCGCCGACGCCGGGCTCACGAGCTACCGGTTCGGCATCGAGTGGGCCAGGATCGAGCCGGAGGAAGGTTTCATGTCCCGGGCACAGCTCGACCACTACCACCGGATGATCGACACGGCTCTCGGCCTCGAACTCACTCCCATGGTCACACTGCACCACTTCACCAACCCCGCGTGGCTCGCGCGGGACGGCGACTGGCGCAACCCCGCGGTCGTCGACCGGTTCGCGCGTTACGTCGAGTCGGCTCTGCCGATCCTCTCCGACGTCGACCTCGTCTGCACGATCAACGAGCCGAACATGGTCGCCATCATGGCGAACTCGAGCGAGGCCTTCCCGCACGTCGGCCTCCGGCCCGGCGACCCCGTCGTCACCGAGAACCTCATCGCCGGACACACACGCGCCGTCGACATCCTGCGCGGCGCCGGCAAGCGCGCCGGTTGGTCGGTCGCGACGCAGGCCTACCAGCCCGAGCCGGGCGCCGAGCAGGCGGCCGACGACTACGGATACTCACGCGAAGACGTCTTCATGGACGCAGCGCGCGGTGACGACTGGATCGGAATCCAAGCCTATACGCGCACGAAAATCGGCTCGAACGGGCCGATCGCAATTCCGGCTGCTGCGGAGCGCACCCTCACCGGCTGGGAGTACTACCCCGGAGCGATCGAATTCGGCATCCGCCGCTCATGGCAGCGCACCGGTGGCGTACCGATATACGTCACGGAGAACGGCATTGCCACCGCCGACGACGCACGCCGCATCGACTACACGACGGGAGCGCTCGAGGGGATTCTGAGTGCCCTCGCGGACGGCATCGACGTGCGCGGCTACCTGCACTGGAGCGCGCTCGACAACTACGAGTGGGGCAGCTACGCGCCCACCTTTGGACTCATTGGCTGGGATGCCGAGACGTTCGAGCGCCACCCCAAACCAAGCCTGGCGTGGCTCGGCGAGGTCGCCCGGGCCGGGCGGCTCTCAACCTGAACACCATGCAGCTGAGCCTCAGCACTGTATCCGCTTACACTCAAAGCCACGTGCCCCGCGCACTGCAGATTCGGCCGCTTGTTCAAGCCGCTGCAGGGCCGGCACGGTCAAAGACGACACGAAGGAAAACTCTGTGAAATGCACACCGAAGATCGCGGCCCTCTGCGCCGCACTCGTCGCCGGAGCACTCATCGTCGCACCGAGCGCATCCGCTTACCCCGCTCAGGGTGCGGTCAAGGGAGCCAGCGACAGCGACAGCGACAGCGACAGCGACAGCGACGGTGAGGCCAAGGTACTCAAGGGTTACGCGGCCGACACCTGGAAATCACTGTCCGCTATGACTAGCAAAAAGACAGGTCTCCCCGCCGACAAGCTCGCGGGCGACCTCTCCACCCCCAGCGACAACACCAGCCCGACCAACATCGGCGGGTACCTCTGGTCGACGATTTCGGCGCGTGACCTCGGCATCATCAGCAAAACTGATGCCTACACCCGCATGGCAACGACCCTCGAGACCCTCGCCAGCATCGAGCGTCACGAGCCCAGCGGCATGTACTACAACTGGTACTCACCCCTCGACGGACACAAGCTCACCGTCTGGCCCGGGAGCGGCGACCCCGTCGACCCCTTCCTGAGCACGGTCGACAACGGCTGGCTCGCCGCCTCCTTTCGCATCGTCGCCGAGGCCGAACCCCGGCTCGCCCCCGCCGCCCATGCTCTCTACGAGAGCATGGACTTCAGTTACTTCCACGACTTGACCGCCGGCGCTGGCGCTGCCTACGGAGCCGGCCTCAACCGCGGCGGTTTCTGGGCCGCCCCGCCGCCCGGCTGCAGCGTTCTCGGCAACTACGGTGACGACGGATCCGAGCTTTACTACACCTGCCACTACTACGACACGACCGTCAGTGAGGCGCGCATCGCGACCTACATCGGAATCGCCAAGGGAGATATTCCGGAGAAGGCCTATTACGGGACTCTGCGCACCATGCCCGATAGAGGCTGCGACTTCTCCTGGCAGGAACAGAAGCCGACCGGTGAAACTCGCGAGTACCTCGGCGTTCCCGTCTACGAAGGTGTCTACCAGTACCGTGGTACGTCCCTTGTGCCAGCCTGGGGTGGCAGCATGTTCGAGGCGCTGATGCCTGACCTACTCGTGCCCGAAGCCGAATGGGGAGCGCGCTCCTGGGCGATCAACCACCGGGCCACCGTTCGCGCTCAGAAGGAACACGGTCTCGACGAGGCCGGCTACGGCTACTGGGGCTTCTCCCCGGCGAGCGACCCCTTTGCTGGGTACGCCGAGTACGGCGTCGAAGAAGTCGGCATGAGCACCGACGGGTATGCCTCCGACAAGGAGCGCACCAACGTCGACAAGGGTTACGACGGATGCCGCGAGGCCGCCAACCCCACGCCGACCTTCGGTGACGGCGTCGTCACCCCGCACGCCGCCTTCCTAGCCCTGCCGTACGACAAAGCCGGCGTGCTCCAGAACCTCGCCGGAATCAAGAATAACCTCGGCGCCTACGGCCCCGGCGGCTTCTACGACGCTGTTGCGACCAAGAGTGGCACCGTGGCCGCCCGGTACCTTTCCCTGGACCAGTCGATGATCATGGCGGCGATCGCCAACGAACTGCTTGACGATCGCGTAAAGGACTACTTTGTCGACAGTGGTTTCGAGGCGGCGGTCCGCCCGCTCATTGCCGCCCAGGTATTCGGCTCGCGCCTGGAGTAGGGCTCGCTCGGCGGTCGCTCGTGCTTCGGCGCGGCGACCGCCACCGCCTGAGATAGTGGTCCGTGCACCTGTCCACGGACGCAGTTTCGGCGCCTATTCGCCGACGTTACGAAGTAACGTGCCCCTATGTTTTTGTCAAGCGGCGAGTTGGTGTTTAGTTTCGTAGAGGGTGCCGTCTCGGAGCATGGCGAAGAGAACATCACAGCGGCGTCGGGCGAGTGCGATGAGGGCTTGGTTGTGGCGTTTGCCTTGGACGATTTTGCGGTCGTAGTAGGTTCGGGAGGTGGGGTCTCGGAGTGCTGCGAAAGCGGATAGGAACAGGGCGCGTTTGAGGATCTTGTTTCCTCGGCGGGAGGGATGTTCGCCGCGGATTGAGCTGCCGGAGCGTCGGGTCACGGGTGCGAGGCCGGCGTAGGAGGCGAGGTGGCCGGCGGTTTCGAAGTGCTTGCCGGTGACTTCGGTGAGGAGCCGGGCTGCGGTCCTGACGCCGACTCCGGGCATGCTCGTCAGGACGGGGGAAAGAGGGTGGTTGTTCACCAGCTTCTCGACCTCGACGGCGATGTCGGACCGCTGTTGGCGTAGGGCGGCGAGCTGTTCAGCCAAGCGCGGGAGGACCGTCGCGGCGGCATGGGTGCCGACGACCACGACAGTTTGTTCGCCCAGTGCGTGGGTGATTTCTTCTGCCAGGCGGCGGCCCATCCGTGGGGCCAGCTTGAGCAGCCGGGTGGCCATCCGCGTGGTGCCGGCTGTTTTCATCGCCGCGGGTGACGGGTAATGCTGGAGCAGATCTAGCATCGCTGGGTGGTCCAGGTGCGGGCCCACGACCCGCTCCAACGCTGGGTGAATCTGGGTGAGCAGCCCGCGAATTCGGTTGCTGGTCGCCGTCATCTGACCCACGATGTCATCGTCAAAACCACACAGCATGGACAGCTCCGCGACGGACTCATCAGCCAGGTGGATCGACCGCAACGCATGCGGCAGCGTTCGGGCGGCTTGGGCGATGATCGCTGCGTCGCGGGCGTCGGTCTTCGCCTCACCCGTGTGGAGGCCTGGCGATGCGCCGCATCGCCAGGCCGGGCAGGTAGCCGACGAGGACTTCTTCGGCTTGGGCGACGGCGATCGGCAAGGCGCCGATCGTGGCCGGTTGGTCGACGATAACGAGCACCGTGCCGGACTGTTTCAGCTTCCGCAGCACCGCCCGCATCTTGCCTTCGTCGTTCGGTAATGCTTTGTCGAAGAGGACCTTGCCGGCCCGGTTCAGGGCGACGGCGTGGTGCTCGCCTTTGCCAACGTCGACACCAACGAACACGTCGACGCTGTCATAGTTTTCGATCATGACTGCTCCCATCCACTTGTATTCGTGGCCTGGTCTACGGCGTCAAGTCTCGGCATCCACGTTACGAACGACCTCGGCTTTACGCCTAGTCGAGCCCCTATCAGCGATCACCCGACGCCAATCGAGTCCGGTGACAACACCCCCCGGATCATCAACGACTGGGGGTAACAATCATGCCGGACCCGACAGGCCAACTCCCTCAGTGGCCTTGACCCCGGAGAGTGGACACGGGTTAAGCGGCGAGTTGGATCTTTGCGGCCTGTGACGAGTATTGCAGCTCGAAGTCCACAGGCGTGACGTGCCCGATCGAGGAGTGGCGACGGCGACGGTTGTAGGGGTCCTCGATCCACGCCGCGACGTCTCGAATCGCCCGGTCCCGGGTGGGCCAGATCCGTCGGTAATAGAACTCCGTTTTCAGCGTCGCGAAGAAGCTCTCAGCCATGGCGTTATCCCAGCAAATTCCGGTGTAGCCCATCGACCGGGTGATGCCATGCGCGGCCGCGAATTCGGTGATCTGAGCCGAAGCGTATTGGGTGCCACGGTCACTGTGAAAAATAACCGTCGGCGGGCGGTCCCCGCGCAGGACCATGGCCATCGTCAGGGCGTCCTGGATAAGGTCGGTGCGCATGTGGTCGGCGATAGCCCAACCGATCACGCGGCGACTGTGGGCGTCGATGACCGTCGCCAAATACACCCACCCCTCCCACGTCCTCAGGTAGGTAATATCGCCGACCCAAACCTGGTTCAACGCGCCGGTATCCCACTTCCGTTTCACGGCATCCACCGGGTAGGCGTCAGCGTGGTCGATGATGGTCGTCGTCTTCCACTTCTTCGGGCAGATCCCCGCCAAACCCAGGCGTTTCATGGTCCTGGCTACCGTTTTGCGGGAGATGATCTCGCCGTCTGCACGCAGGTCAACAAGGATGCGCGGGGCCCCGTAAACCTCGTCAGAATCGCCGTGAAAGAAGGCGACTTTCTGCTCGATGTGCTCCCGCCGGATCGCCGCCGGCGAGGGCGCACGATCCATCCACGCGTAATAGCCGGAGCGGGAGACCTCGAGGAGACGGACCATGCGGGTGATGGTGAAGTTGGTCTTCTCCGCCAGCATCAGTTCGAACGCTTGCCGTTCGTATCCGAGGCTTCCTGGGCGAAGAAGATGGACGCTTTTTTTAGAAACGCCCTGTCCATCTTCAGATCCGCGTTTTCCTTCCGCAGCCGAAGCAGCTCCGCCCTCTCGGACTCCGTCACCTCGGCCTGCCCGGTCTCGTTGCGGGCCTTGAACGCGGTCACCCAGCGGCCCAACGTGGCCTCGTTGATGCCGAGCTCGCGGGCGACGGTCGCGACCGCTCTGCCGGTGGTGACGACCAGCTTCACGGCCTCGTCTTTGTACTCAGGGGTGAAGTCCCGACGTGATCTTGCCATAGTGAACACTCTCTCTTGTGAGGTGTCCACACAACGGGGTCAAGGCCACAGATACTCACACCATCCGAGGTTACAAACAAGGTAAGGGGGAACGCCCCCCGGGATTCAAGTTCGGGCCATGAGAGCAGGTGCGCCGACTCAGGGTGGCGTTTGACTTGCAACTGGGCGATCCTCATGCTGAAGTGATGCAAGGATCCGTGATTGGTGAGCGATATGTCGTGGTCGCGTTGTTCGAGCCGATCGCTGTTGGGACATTATTCAGCCGAAAGGATTGGCCGGCACACGTGACGTTGGCATCGAATTTCATCACTGATGTGTCTGTTGATGACGTGGTCCTCGCCGTGAGACGGGTCTGTGCCCAAATCGAGCCGATTGTCCTACAGTTCGACGGCGCAGCGCTGTTTGGCCGCAATCACGATGTGCCAGTGCGGCTAGTGCGATCCGCAGGAGCCTCGACTCTGCACCGACACCTAGCCGATCAACTCCAACCATTGCCCGGCTTCGCCGCCGACGATCCCGCCTTTTGGCGGAACGGATATCGTCCTCACCTCACCCTCAGCTCGACGGAGTCCGTCAATGAGAGAGACAGCTGGAGCGCGTGCAGTGTCGCGATCGCGCGGCTCGATGACGTCGGCGCAGTGATTACAGCGGCTTTCAACATCCCTGAGAAGTAGCTCTATCTGAACGCGCTGCACGGCCCGTGCACGAGCGCCCGCAAGCGGGACCTCATACGGGAACGCCCCCGCAAAGACAGGGCCCCGCGCACCGTCTGAGCAAACTTGTCCCGTTTGACCTGTCGCGTAAGGAAATCCCGCCAAGGCACGTCAACTGCGACAGGCTGAGGACCGCGTTCGGGTCACGTCTACTCATGACAACGACATGACTTTCAACGAACTTGATAGCCGGATTGTCCGAAGTAGGTGGCAATAGTCCGAACTGGACTGTCACGTGACAGATGTGCCCCCAGGCAGATTCGAACTGCCGCCCCTGCCTCCGGAGGGCAGTGCTCTATCCCCTGAGCTATGGGGGCCAGGGTGGTTCAAGGTTAGCAGCTACCCGAGGTGACCGAGCACCGCCGACATGAGGCGCTCGGAGTCGCCCGGCTCGATGAAGGCTGGCGAGCTCAAGGTGACCCAGTAGGTTCCCGTGAAGACCTGTGCCTGGCCGCTGCCGGCGGCGGCGTATTCAAAGAAGCCGTCGACGGTCGGCGGGGTTCCGTAGGTGGGCACGGCCTGGCTGTCGGCATCCGCTTGCTGCTTGAGTGTGGTCATCAAGACGTCGTTCGGCGCCACCAGCGAGAGCTCGATGAGCTCGCCACTAGTCTGGTTCGAGTAGCCGCAGGCGAGTCCGTTGTAGTCAAGCGCAGACTCGGCCAAGCCACCGGCGGCTGGGGCGAAGCTCGGCGCGGTGCCGTAATTCGGGTTGAAATCGTAGAGATCCTGCAGGGTGAGCAGCTCATCGCAGGCTCGCTCAATCGGAGAACCGGTCGCTTCCGGCGTCGGCGTCGGCGATGACGAGGGCGCTGCACTCTCTGTCGGTTCAGCGGATGCCGTGCTCGTCGCCGCAGAATTCGTCGGCGTCGGCTCGTCGCCACTGGCGCAGCCGCTCAGAACGAGCGCGAACAGAGCGCTACCGGCGAGCACCAGGCCTGCCCGACGCCGCGCAAAGCGAGGAACGGTACGTGCAAATGAGGGGTAGACGCGGGTATCAGTCACGTGTTGACCCTACCAACAGGAGGGGCCGGTACGATTGTCCAGTGACTCCTGCCGAACTCTCCCAGTCCCTCTTCGATCTCATCCAGGACGTAAGCGAACGCCGACGCGAGGCTGACACGGCAAGGGTAGACCTCGGACTCACCCTCGCCGACGTCGCCGTCGAACGCCCGCGCAATCGCGACCACGGTGACTGGGCCTCGAGCATCGCGCTGAAGATCGCCAAGCCGCTCGGCACCAACCCGCGTGAAATTGCAGCGGAGTTGGCCGCCGGTCTCGAACAGCTCAGCGATGTCGCATCCGTTGAAATCGCCGGCCCCGGCTTCATCAATATCCGTCTTGAGGCTGCGGCGGCCGGCGCGCTCGCCAAAACCATCGTCAACCTGGGCGAGGTCTACGGCACCGGCCACCTCTACGACGGTCTCAAAATCAACCTCGAATTCGTCTCGGCCAACCCCACCGGCCCGATCCACATGGGCGGCGTGCGCTGGGCCGCGGTCGGCGACAGCCTCGCCCGCGTACTGCAAGCCGAGGGCGCCGACGTCACCCGCGAGTACTACTTCAACGACCACGGCTCGCAGATCGACCGCTTTGCCCGCAGCGTGCTGGCGAGCTACCTCGACGAGCCCACTCCCGAAGACGGCTACGGAGGAGCGTACATTGGCGATATCGCGGCCAACGTGCTTGCGAAGTACGACGGCGACGTCGCTGCCCTGCCCCGCGACGAGCAGCAGGAAGTGTTCCGCTCGATCGGTGTCGACCTCATGTTCACCGAGATCAAGGACAAGCTGCACGGTTTCGGCGTCGACTTCGACGTGTATTTTCACGAAGACTCGCTGCACGAATCCGGCGCCGTCAACCGCGCCATCGAACGCCTCCGCGAACAGGGTCATATTTTCGAAGCTGATGGCGCCATCTGGCTGCGCACCACCACCTTCGGCGACGATCGTGACCGGGTGATCATCCGCTCCAATGGTGAACCCGCCTATATTTCGGGCGACCTCGGCTACTACCTCGACAAGCGTGAGCGCGGATTCGACCAGTGCCTGATCATGCTCGGCGCCGACCACCACGGTTATGTCGGCCGCATGATGGCGATGGTGTCAGCCTTCGGTGACGAGCCCGGCGTGAACCTGCAGATTCTGATCGGCCAGATGGTCAACCTGCTCAAAGACGGCGAACCGGTGCGCATGAGTAAGCGCGCCGGCACCATCGTCACCCTGGACGACCTCGTCGACGCCGTCGGTGTTGACGCCGGCCGCTACGCCCTGGTGCGATCGAACAGCGACTCGCAACTCGATATCGACCTCGACCTGCTCGGCAAGAAGACGAACGATAACCCGGTCTTCTATGTGCAGTACGCCCACGCCCGCACCTGCTCGGTCGCCCGCAATGCGGCAGCGAGCGGCGTCGAGCGCTCGGTGTTCTCGCCGGAGCTGCTCGTGCACGACAGCGAATCCGCGCTGCTCGGCGTGCTGCAGGAATACCCGCGCATCGTCGCCCAGGCCGCCGAATTGCGGGAGCCGCACCGCGTCGCCCGCTACATCGAAGAGGTCGCCGGCTACTACCACCGCTGGTACGACAACTGCCGCGTCATCCCGCTCGGCGACGAACCGGTCACCGACCTGCACCGCACCCGTCTGTGGCTCAACGACGCGACCGGCCAGGTGATCCGCAACGGCCTCGACCTGCTCGGCGTCACCGCCCCGGAGCGTATGTAATCGTGGCCAAGCGCAAACGTCGCGGTCTGGTTCCGCTGATAATTCTGGGGACGCTTGCCGTTCTGCTCGTGGTCGCGTTTTTCCTGGTCGATAGCGGACTGCGCGCTTTCGCCCAGGACCGTGTCGAAACCGAAATCAGCAAGCGGATGCCCGCCTCCGTGACCGGGGACGTCACCGTGACCATCGGCGGCACCTCGGTGATCGCCCAGTTCATCGGAGGCAATTTTGACGAGGTGGAACTGACCGCGCCGAAGCTGACTGTCGACGGCGTGCCGGCATCCGTTCATGTCATTGCCCGCGATGTGTCGACCAATACGGCCAAGGCGATTGGCTCGCTCAGTGCGACCCTCGACCTCGATGAGGCCGCCCTCAATCAGCTCGTTCAGGCCTCCGGCAGCGCGCCGGCCGACGCCGTCCTGACCCTCGGCGATAATGACGTTGCATTGACCGCGTCGGTGAAGTTGTTCGAGTTCGATGTCGGCTACAGCGCCACGGCCACGGCCAGCGCCGCCGGCGATACCCTGAACTTCACCCCGACCGAAGCGACCGTCACCAGCGGCATCGGCGACATCGACGCAACACCGCTGGTCAATCTCATCCTCCAGCAGGCCCCGATCGGTGTCTGCGTGGCCAGCTACCTGCCCGAGGGAGTCGAACTGAGCGACGTTGACATTTCACCCGAGCGAGCACGCGTTACGCTGGAGTCGAGCACTTTGCGGCTCACCGTGCAGTCGCTGACCACCCTCGGCAGCTGCGCCGACTAATTCGATCGTCGTCACCTGCGGCGGTAGAATTTGGTCAGGCCGGCCCGTCTTGTGGGCTGACCAATTTTTCCGGCTTCAGGGACCAAACCGGGTTCGCTCGCTGAGATTCCCCTTCGACTCTCGTGAGGTACTCCCCGTGACGACTGAACCTAATTCTCTGGCCCCCGACTGGCTGCGCCTTCCCGCCGACGCGAACGCGCTTGCACCCGGCCTCTGGCCGGCGACGGCCGCCCGCAGCACCAGCGGTGAACTCCTCATCGGCGGGGTGAGGGCCTCGGCCCTCGCCGCCGAATTCGGCACTCCTCTCTATGTCATCGATGAAGCGGATGCCCGCGCCCAAGCGAGCGCGCTGCTCACCGTGTTCCAGGCTGAGTTCGCGCGGATCGGCACGAGCGTCAAGGTGTATTACGCCGGGAAGGCGTTTCTGTCGACCGAGATCGTGCGCTGGGTCACCGCCGCGGGCCTCAATATCGACGTCTGCAGCGGTGGCGAGCTCGCCGTCGCGCTGGCTGGTGGCGCCGAACCGGCCAGGCTCGGCTTTCACGGCAATAACAAGTCCCTCGCCGAACTCGACCAGGCCACCCGGGTGGGCGTCGGCACGATCGTGATCGACAGCGAGGTTGAAATCGGCCGCGTCGCCGAAGCCGCCGCGCGAAACGGCCGGGTGCAGAACGTGCGGCTGCGCGTGAACAGCGGCGTGCACGCCCATACCCACGATTTTCTGGCCACCTCGCACGAGGACCAGAAGTTCGGCATCGTGCTTACCGATGCACCGAGGCTGGTCGCGCTGATTCGCGCCGAACCCGCGCTGGGCTTTGTCGGCCTGCACTGCCACATCGGCTCTCAGATCTTCGGTGCAGACGGATTCGCCGAGTCGGCCGCCCGGCTGCTCAACCTGCACGCGGTCCTGCTCAAAGACGGCCCGGTGCCCGAACTCAACCTCGGTGGTGGCTTCGGTATCGCCTACACGAGCGCCGACGAACCCACGCCGATTCGAGAGCTCGCCGTGGCCCTGGCCGACATCGTCGCCACCGAGTGCGCGCGGCTGAACATCCCGCTGCCGGTCGTCGCGTTCGAACCCGGCCGCGTCATCATCGGACGCGCCGGCGTGAGCCTCTACCGTGTCGGCACCACCAAAGCCGTCGACGTGTCGGGCACGCAGCGCCTCTACGTCAGCGTCGATGGCGGCATGAGCGACAACGTTCGCCCGGCCCTCTATGGGGCCGACTATGCGGTACGCCTCGCCGATCGGGTGTCGACGGCCGAGCCGGTGCTCGTGCGCATCGCCGGCAAGCACTGCGAGAGCGGCGACATCGTCGTCGACGCCGACTATCTGCCGAATGATGTGACCCCCGGCGATCTGCTCGCGGTGCCGGCCACCGGCGCCTACTGCTGGGCTTTGTCCAACAACTACAACTACCAGGGCCGCGCGCCCGTCGTGGCCGTGCTGGATGGCACGGCGCGGGTGCTCGTGCGCGGCGAAACGATAGCCGACCTGCTCGCGCGGGACACCGGGATGCCTTCGACGGGCCCGGCCAATGGAGGAGAATCTTGAAGATCGAATACCGCAATCTGCGCGTTGCGCTCCTCGGCGGTGGCAACGTGGGCGCCCAGGTAGCCCGCCTGTTGCTGGAACAGGGCCCTGAACTGGCCAACCGCGTCGGCGCCACCCTCGAACTGGTCGGCATCGCGGTGCGCGACGTGAACGCGGAACGCACGGTCGATCTGCCCCGCGACCTGTTCACGACCAATGCCGAGGAGCTTATTCTCGGCGCAGACATCGTGATCGAGCTGATGGGCGGCATCGAGCCGGCTCGCAGTCACATTTTGCTGGCGATCAATAGTGGAGCGGATGTTGTCACCGCCAACAAGGCGCTCCTCGCCCAAGCCGGACCCGAGCTGTTCGCGGCCGCCGATCAGGTCGGCGCCCAAATCAACTACGAGGCCGCGGTCGCCGGGGCCATCCCCATCGTGCGTCCGCTGCGGGAGAGCCTCGCCGGCGATCAAGTCAAGCGCATTCTCGGCATCGTGAACGGCACCACGAACTTCATTCTCGACCGGATGGACACCGACGGGTCCAGTCTCAAAGACGCGCTGGCCGAGGCGACCGCGCTCGGTTACGCCGAGGCCGATCCGACGGCCGACATCGGCGGATACGACGCCGCGCAGAAAGCGGCCATTCTGGCGAGTCTGGCATTTCACACGACGGTGCCGCTGGCATCCGTTTACCGTGAAGGCATTGAGTCGGTCACCCCCGCGCAGATTGAATCGGCGCGCAAGGCCGGCTATGTCGTGAAGCTGCTCGCTATTTGCGAACGGGTCACCGACGAAAACGGCGTCGACGGGGTGTCGGCACGGGTCTACCCGGCGATGGTTCCGCGCAGCCATCCGCTGGCCGCTGTGCACGGCGCCAACAATGCCGTCTTCGTCGAGGCGGAATCCGCCGGCAGCCTCATGTTCTACGGCGCCGGAGCCGGGGGAGTGGAGACGGCCTCGGCCGTGCTCGGGGACGTTGTCTCCATCGCGCGGCGTCACGTTGCCGGTGGGCCGGGCGTTGCCGCGTCGACCTACGCCGAACTGCCTATCTTTGATATCGGCCGGGTCACCACACGGTACGCGGTGACCCTCGAAGTCACCGACGAACCCGGCGTGCTCGCGACCATCGCGAGCGTCTTCGGCCAACGCAAGGTCTCGTTGGCGCTCGTGGAACAGTCCATGACACCGGCCGTGATGGCAACGAAGAGTCGTGCAGCACGCTCGGCCACGGCTACCCTAGTGATCGGGACCCATGACGCAACGGAGGCCGCACTCGCCGCCACCGTGCAGGACCTGGCCACCAACAGTGTTGTCACCGAAGTCGCATCCGTTTTGAGAGTTGAAGGAGTCTGATGTTTAGCCCAAGCGAGACCAGTACCAATCTGACCAAGCCCGGCGCAATCGTCAGCCGCCAGTGGCGCGGGGTGCTGAACGAATACTCCGACCGACTGAATATCTCCGAGAAGACCCCGATCATCACCCTCGGGGAGGGCGGCACGCCGCTCATCCCCGCCGCAGCGCTCTCCGCGCGCACCGGCGCGAAGGTCTGGATCAAGTTCGAGGGCATGAACCCGACCGGGTCGTTCAAGGACCGCGGCATGACGATGGCCATCTCCAAGGCTATGGAAGACGGCGCGAAGGCTGTCATCTGCGCCTCGACCGGCAACACGAGTGCCTCCGCCGCCGCCTACGCGACCCACGCGGGCATCACCGCCGCTGTGCTCGTGCCCGAGGGCAAGATCGCCATGGGCAAGCTCAGCCAGGCCGTCGCCCACAACGCGCAGCTGCTGCAGGTGCAGGGCAACTTCGACGACTGCCTCGACATCGCCCGTGAGCTCGCCACCAACTACCCGGTGCACCTGGTCAACTCGGTCAACCCCGACCGCATCGAAGGCCAGAAGACCGCCGCCTTTGAGGTCGTCGAGGTGCTCGGCGACGCCCCGGACTTTCAGTTCGTTCCGGTCGGCAACGCCGGCAACTACACCGCCTACTTTCGCGGTTATAGCGAAGAGGTCGCCCGCGGCGCCACCACGAAACTGCCGCGCATGTTCGGTTTCCAGGCCTCTGGCAGCGCCCCGATCGTGCTCGGCCACCGGGTCGACAACCCCGACACTATCGCGAGCGCCATCCGCATCGGCAACCCGGCATCGTGGGACCTCGCGCTGAACGCGCGGGAGCAGAGCGACGGCTATTTCGGTGCCATCACCGATGCAAAAATTCTTGAAGCGCACCGCATCCTCTCGGCCGAGGTCGGAATTTTCGTAGAACCGGCATCCGCTATTGGAGTGGCCGGCCTGCTCGAGCGCGCCGAGGCCGGATTCATCCCCAAGGGCTCGACCGTCGTGATCACCGTCACCGGCCACGGTCTGAAGGACCCGAACTGGGCGCTGCGCACCGCCGACGGCTCCGACGTCGTGCCCACGATCGTTCCGGTCGACACCGCCGAAATCGCCAGCGTGCTCGGCCTGGGCAAGGCATGATCAGTCCGCTCTCGCTGATTGGGCGCGCCGTCTCGGTGCAGGTGCCGGCCACCACGGCCAACCTCGGCCCCGGTTTCGACACGCTCGGGCTCGCGCTGGCCAAGTACGACCAGCTCGAAGTCACCGTGCGCAGCGAACCCGGCGTCTTTGTCGAGGTGCACGGAGTGGGCGCCGGTGAGGTGCCCACCGACGAGAGCAACCTCGTAGTGCGTGCGATCATTCACACCTTCGAGGCCGTGGGTCAGCCCATGCCCGGGCTCAACATCGTCGCGCACAACGTTATTCCGCACGGGCGCGGCCTCGGCTCCTCCGGTGCGGCCATCGTGTCGGGCATCATGGCGGCCAAGGGACTGCTGGAGGGCGTCGTCGACATCGACGCCGAAATGCTGCTCGTACTCGCCACCGAGATGGAAGGGCACCCGGACAACGTCGCCCCCGCACTGTTCGGCGGTTTGACCATCGCCTGGACCACCCCCGAGGGTCCGCGTCACAAAAAGCTCGTTGTGCACCGCGGCGTCAAGCCTCTCGTGTTCGTTCCTGAGCAGGAGATGTCCACCGCGCTTGCGCGCAGCCTGCAACCAGCTTCCGTGCCGCACGAGGACGCCGTTTTCAACCTGTCGCGCTCTGCGCTGCTGATCGCCGCGCTGATTCAGAGCCCGGAACTGCTGCTGGCCGCGACCGAGGACAAGCTGCACCAGAGCTACCGCGCCGCGGCCATGCCGGAGACGAATAAGCTCATCACCCTGCTGCGCGAAGCCGGCTTCGCGGCCGTCGTGTCCGGTGCCGGTCCATCCATTCTGGTGCTGGCGAGTGACCCGGGCCAGCGTCTGGTCGCAGCCGAACTCGTCGCGAGCCAGTCAGACACCCCGTGGCGCGCGCTCATGCTCGCCGTTGATGTGCAGGGTGCCACCGTGCATCCGCTCGCTTCCGCGAGCACGGCCGAGAGCGCCGCGTAACGCTCGTTTTGATCGGGCTGACGTGCCTCGTGCGCGTCGGCCCGACTGGCGATTCGACTGGTGGTGGAGTGCTATGGTTGAAGCGCACCCGATAGAAACCGCCTCCGGCGACATCCGGTGCATTCCCTGTACCTCACTGCTATTGCGATTTCGTGCGTAGCTGTGTGTGTTTACACCAATCCCCTCCACTTGTCGGATTGGATCACCCGCAGCGCATCCGTCGCTGCATACATCTCCTGGCCTGAATTTTTGTTCGGCAGGGGAAAGGAACCCCCTTCGTGACTGATGTCAACCTCCGCGCCACTGGCTCGGATCTTCCCCGTCTCAGTACCCTTCGCGTGTCCGAGCTGCAGGCTCTAGCTCTCGAGCTGGGAATCTCCGGCGCTTCCAAGCTTCGTAAAGGAGAACTCGTGGACGCAATCCAAACGGCTCGGTCCGGCACCGAACAGGCCGATACCGAGCAGACCAGCACTAAACAGGCCAGTAACCCTGCTCCGGCCCTGACCGTTGCTCCCCTCGATGTTGCTCCCGTAGTTGAGTCGTTGCCGGCCGAGTCCGCACCGGTCGAGAGCCTCGCCGAGGCCATCGATGCTGCTCCGCGTAAGCGTGCGCCTCGTCGTGCCAGCACCAGCACCGCCGCTCCCGCCAAATCCCACGTCAATGCCGACGCCAGCTCCGGATTCGGCATCATCCTCCCCGACGCTCCGGCCGCCGGCTCTCGTATTGCACGCAACGCCCGTGGCGCTGCGGCCGCCACGAGCGCGCCGACAGCGGATGCTGCGGCATCCGATTCTGAAAACACCGGCGAGAACACCGAACCGGTCACCGACAAGCCGGTTCGCCAGGCGCGCAAGCGCGTGCAGGTTGCGCCGGTTCACCTCGATGGTGCGGCCGCCGTCGTCCTCAACACCGCTGACAGCGCCCCGACCGACAGCGCAGCCACCGACAGCGCCCCGGCCGCGAGCACGCCAGCCGAGACTGCACCGGCAGCCCGCCGTCCGTCCCGTCGGGCGTCGTCGCAGCGCAACGTTCCCGCAGCCGATGCTGGCACCGACAGTGCCGCGCCGGTCGAGGTGCCCGCGGACGCAGCGGCCCCGCGGGTCGAGGCAGTAGACGACTCAAACGAATCGACCGATGACTCCAACGAGACGAACGCGCCGCGCCAGGGCCGCAGCCGCAGCCGTAGCCGCGGTGGCGATCGTGCGCAGGTCGCCGACCGTAACCAGGTTGATCAGAACAACCAGAACAACCAGAACAACCAGAACAACCAGAACAACCAGAACAACCAGAACGACCGCAACCAGAACGGCTCAAACGACGAGGGCCTGACCCGCGCACAGAGCCAGCGTCAGGCGCGCAATGAGCGCAACCAGGAACGCAATCAGGAGCGCGCGCAGGCGCAGGCCGATCGCAATCAGGACCGTAATCAGGGTCAGGATCGCAACCAGGACCGCAATCAGGGTCAGAACGACCGTGGCCAGGAACGTAACCAGGGTCAGGATCGCAACCAGGGTCCCGACCGTCTCGACGACGACATGAATGGCCGCGGCAACCGCAACCGGTACCGTGACCGCAAGCGTCGCGGCCCGAACCAGGGCGATGACTTCGAGCCCGAGGTCAACGACGATGACGTACTCATTCCCGTCGCCGGAATTCTGGACGTGCTCGACAACTACGCGTTCGTGCGCACCTCCGGCTACCTGCCCGGTGCGAGCGACGTCTACGTCTCGCTCGGCCAGGTCAAGAAGTACAACCTGCGCAAGGGTGACGCCGTCGTCGGCTCCATTCGCCAGCCGCACGAGGGGGACCAGTCCGGCCGACAGAAGTACAACGCCATCGTCAAGGTCGACTCGATCAACGGCCAGACCGTTGAAGAGGCCGCGGCCCGTGTCGACTTCCACAAGCTCACGCCGCTGTACCCGACGGAGCGCCTGCGCCTCGAAACCGAGCCGGGCAAGCTCACCCAGCGCATCATCGACCTCGTTGCTCCGATCGGCAAGGGCCAGCGCGGCCTGATCGTTGCACCGCCCAAGGCCGGCAAGACCATCGTCATGCAGCAGATCGCGAACGCCATCGCCACCAACAACCCTGAGGTTCACCTCATGGTCGTTCTGGTTGACGAGCGTCCAGAGGAGGTCACCGACATGCAGCGAACGGTGAAGGGTGAGGTCATCGCCTCCACCTTCGACCGCCCCGCCGAAGACCACACCACCGTCGCCGAACTCGCCATCGAGCGCGCCAAGCGCCTGGTCGAGCTCGGCCACGACGTCGTCGTGCTGCTCGACTCGATCACCCGCCTCGGCCGCGCCTACAACCTGGTGGCCCCGGCCTCTGGTCGCATCCTCTCCGGCGGCGTCGACGCATCCGCTCTGTATCCGCCGAAGCGTTTCTTCGGTGCGGCGCGCAATATCGAGAACGGTGGCTCGCTCACCATTCTCGCCTCCGCGCTCGTGGAGACCGGCTCCAAGATGGACGAGGTCATCTTTGAAGAGTTCAAGGGCACCGGCAACATGGAACTGCGCCTGTCCCGGCAGCTGGCCGACAAGCGCATCTTCCCCGCCGTCGACGTGAACGCGTCGGGCACCCGCCGTGAAGAAATGCTGATGAGCGCGGATGAAGTCAAGGTCACCTGGAAGCTGCGTCGCGCCCTCGCCGGGCTCGAGCAGCAGCAGGCGCTCGAACTCATCCTCGGCCGTCTCAAGGAGACCTCCTCGAACGTGGAATTCCTCATGCAGGTTCAGAAGTCGATGCCGACCCTGAACGGGTCAGACAAGGATAAGTAATGTTCGAATCCGTCCTCACGCTGCTGGCCGAGCACGACGACCTGCAGTCGCAGTTGGCGGATCCGGAGCTGCACGCGAATCCGGCCCGTTCGAAGAAGGTCAACCGGCGCTATGCCGAGTTGAGTCGCATCATCGCGGCGTACCACGAGTGGAAAGCGGTTGAAGATAACCTCGAAGCCGCTCGTGAACTCGCTGACGAAGACGCTGCCTTCGCCGAAGAGATTCCGGATTTGGTGGAACAGCTTGATGTTACGGCTGAGAAGCTGCGACGCCTGCTGATTCCGCGCGACGAACTCGACGCCCGCGACGTGATCATGGAGATCAAGATGGGGGAGGGCGGTGCCGAATCGGCGCTGTTCGCCGCCGATCTGCTGCGCATGTACCTGCACTACGCCGAGTCCAATCGCTGGAAAACCGAGATCATCGAGCAGACTTCGAGCGATCTTGGCGGCATCAAAGACATCCAGCTCGCTATCAAGGGCAATTCGAGCGGCCCTGCCGAGGGTGTCTGGGCGCACCTGAAGTACGAGGGCGGCGTGCACCGCGTGCAGCGCGTGCCGGCGACCGAGTCGCAGGGACGCATTCACACGTCGGCGGCCGGCGTGCTGGTCTTCCCCGAGGTCGACGAGCCCGAAGAGGTCGAGCTGCACCCGAACGACCTCAAGATCGACGTGTATCGTTCGAGCGGTCCCGGTGGCCAGTCGGTCAACACCACCGACTCCGCCGTGCGCATCACCCACCTTCCGACCGGAATCGTGGTGGCCATGCAGAACGAGAAGTCACAGCTGCAGAACAAGGAAGCCGGGATGCGCGTGCTGCGGGCCCGGGTCCTGGCGCGTCAGCAGGAAGAAATCGACGCGGCGGCCTCGCTCGTGCGCAAGGGGCAGATTCGCACCATGGATCGCTCCGAGCGCATCCGCACGTACAACTTTCCGGAGAACCGCATCGCCGATCACCGCACCGGTTACAAGGCCTACAACCTCGACGCCGTCATGAACGGAGCCCTCGGCCCCGTGATCGACTCCTGCATCCACGCCGACGAGGAAACTCGCCTGGCCGAGCTCGGCGACCCCGAGTAGCACCCGCATTAACCTAACCGGGCCCGGGCCCGGAAAGCGGGCCCACGATAGAACATGGGCCTACTTTCCGGGCCCGGGCCCGGTCGTATTCTAGAGGTAGTACTCGGGCTCCAGGGTGCCTCCTCGGGCGGACTCGACCGTCGCGGGCGTCTGCGGGCGTATCGTCGCCGGCACCCCCACGAGCAGCGACCGCGGCGGGGCATCTTTGGTTACGACCGCGTTCGAGCCGATCGTGCTCCAGGCACCGATGGTGATCGGGCCGAGGACCTTGGCGCCAGCTCCCACGGTGACTCCGTCGTCGAGAAACGGATGCCGCCGCACGCCGCGCGAATGCCCGTGCCGGCTCTTGCCGCCCAGCGTCACCGCGTGGTACAGCATCACATCGTTCCCGAGCACCGCCGTTTCACCGATCACGACACCCATGCCGTGGTCAATGAACAGGCGACGCCCGATGGTTGCCCCCGGGTGAATCTCAATTCCGGTCAGAAACCGGGTCACCTGAGACAGGAGGCGGGCCAGCAGGTGCAGTCCACGACGCCACAGACGGTTCGCGATCCGATACGACCAGACCGCGTGCAGCCCACTGTAGGCAAGGAAGACCTCGGTGTTGCTGCGCGCGGCCGGGTCGTGGGTGCGCGCCGTCGCGATGTCTTCGCGGAGGCGCCCGAAAACGCTCACTGACTCTGGGGGATTCATGGAGGGGCTGACGGCTTAGTCGAGCAGGTCTTCGTACAGCACGGTTGAGATGTACCGTTCGCCGAAGCCGGGAACGATGACGACGATGGTCTTGCCCTTGTTCTCGGGCAGTTTTGCCTGCTCGAGCGCGGCCCAGACGGCAGCGCCACCGGAGATGCCGCCGAGGATGCCCTCATCGGTGCCGAGCTTGCGTGCCGTGGCGAGCGAGTCGGCCAGGGTGACATCGGTGATCGAGTCGTAGACCTGACGGTCCAGAGTTTCCGGCACGAAGTTCGCACCGAGGCCCTGAATCTTGTGCGGGCCGGGCTTGCCGCCGGAGAGAATGGGGGAGTCAATCGGCTCGACGCCGACGACCTTGAGGCCTGGCTTCTGCTCCTTGAGATAGCCGCCGGTGCCGGAAATGGTGCCGCCGGTGCCGATGCCCGCGACGAGAATGTCGACGGTGCCCTCGGTGTCGTTCCAGATCTCCACGCCGGTGGTCGCGCGGTGGATGGCCGGGTTGGCCGGGTTCGTGAACTGGCTGGCCAGAACGGCGCCCGGGGTGTTGGAAACGATCTCGGCGGCCTTCTCGACCGCGCCGCGCATACCGTCGGCACCGGAGGTCAGCACGATCTCGGCGCCGTAAGCGCGCATCATGACGCGACGTTCCTTGCTCATCGTCTCCGGCATGGCCAGAATGACGTTGTAGCCACGGGCTGCGCCGACCATGGCCAGGGCGATGCCCGTGTTGCCGCTGGTCGCTTCAACGATGGTGCCGCCCGGCTTGAGCGAGCCATCCTTCTCGGCCGCGTTGATGATGGCGACGCCGATGCGGTCCTTCACGCTGCTGGAGGGGTTGTAGAACTCGAGCTTGACGAGAACGGTGGCGCCGAGCCCGGCGGTCAAACGGTTCAGCTTGACGAGGGGGGTCCCACCGACGGCTTCGGTGATGTCGGAATAGATCTTGGGCACGTGAGCAACTTTCATTCGGTGATCTTCGGCAAAATATGGTGTGTAGGGCCTTATCCAGCCTATGGCCCTCGGCCACTAACGGCCGGGTGCGTTACATTTCACTACGTGCCTTCTTCAGATTCTGCCCAGCCCGCCACCGTCACTTCCCTGAGAAACCAGGCCATTGCCCGGCTCGGCGCCGCCGGAATCCTCGACCCGGAGGTCGACGCCGACCTGCTGATCGGCCACGTGCTCGGTCAAAGCCGCGGCGAAGTGCAGGCCGCCAGCATCCTGGCTAAACCCGTCAGCAAAGCGGATGCAGCCACCATCGACCTCCTGCTGGCCCGCCGCAGCGCCCGCGAGCCCCTGCAGCACATAACAGGGCGCGCCCCCTTCCGGGCGCTGGCCCTCAACGTTGGACCGGGTGTCTTCGTGCCTCGCCCCGAAACCGAGCAGGTCGCCCAGTTCGCCATCGACGCGCTGCGATCGATGCCCGACGCGGAGCCGATCGGTGTCGACCTCGGCACCGGCAGTGGCGCCATCGCCCTGGCCCTGGCCACCGAGGTGCCGCACGCCCGTATCTTCGCCGTCGAGAACTCAGTGGAAGCGTACCCGTGGACCTCTCGCAACTTCGCCGAGGTCGCTGCCCGCAACGCCACCCTCACCTTCGGTGACCTCGCCGACGCCTTCGTCGAACTCAACGGCACGGTCGCCGTCGTCATTTCCAATCCCCCGTACATTCCAGCGGATGCGATTCCCCGCGACCCCGAGGTGCGCCTGTTCGATCCGGCTCACGCCCTGTTCGGTGGTCCGGACGGCCTCGACGTGGTGCGAAGCGTATCGGCGACCGGCCTGCGCCTGCTGCGACCGGGCGGTGTGCTCGTGATCGAACACGGGGAACTGCAGGGAACGGCTATCCGGGCTCTGCTAGCCGCGGACGGTTGGCGCGCCCCGGCCACCCACCGTGACTACACGAGTCGCGACCGGGCGACCACGGCGTTGCACCCCTGAGCGACGCGCGACGCAACCGGTGGCCGTGGAATCCGCTTCTCACAACCGCACTGGGTTAGAATTGCCGGAAATGACACGTATCTACGACTGCACGAGCGACTCGGACACGGGCGAGTCCGACACGAGCCAATCGAAATACCAGGCGGCCATCGCACTGGCGTGCTCGGCGATCGGCCGAGGGGCCCTCGTCGTCATCCCCACCGACACCGTCTACGGGGTTGCCGCCGACGCGTTCAATGCCGAAGCCGTACAGCTGCTCCTGGACGCGAAGGGGCGCGGGCGCCAGTCGCCGCCGCCCGTGCTGATTCCCACCGTCAGCACCCTCGATGCCCTTGCCGTCGACGTACCGCAGCCCGTACGCGACCTGGTAGCGGCGTTCTGGCCGGGCGGATTGACCGTCATCGTCCATGCCCAGCCATCGCTGGTCTGGGATCTCGGCGAAACCCGCGGCACCGTCGCCCTGCGCATGCCGAGCAACCAGGTCGCGCTCGACTTGCTCGCCGCAACCGGCCCGCTCGCGGTGTCGAGCGCGAACCTCAGCGGCGCGCCCGCCGCCCTCGACGCGCTTTCCGCCGAGGCCGCCCTCGGCGAAAGCGTTGAGGTCTATCTCGACGGCGGCACGGCCGGCAACACCTATGCAAGCGCCTTCGGACTGGCTGGTGAGGGCTCCTCGACCATCGTCGACGCGACCGGCTTTGAGACCAATGGCGGCCTGCTGCACATCGTGCGCTCCGGGGTCATCTCCCGAGACGCGATCTCCGACGTCATCGGCGTACTGCTGGCCCCGGAGGCGGCGCCCGACGCAGCGGTCGATCCCGCCGATGCAGGCGAAACGGATGCTGCACCCACACTCTCCGCACCCTCCCAGGACGACACGGATACCAGCCGGTAGCCCATGACAGTATTCATTCTGCTCGCGCTCGTTTCGGCGATCGTCACCTTCGGGCTGTCGATCGTCGTCTACAAGCTCAGCCACAAGTACCGTCTCTACCCGAAGATTCGGGAACGTGACGTACACACCCGCCCGACGCCGCGCCTCGGCGGAATCGCCATGTTCCTCGGCATCCTGGTCGCATTCGGTATCGCCTACCTCACGGCCGGGGCATTCGCACCGCTGCGCCTGGTCTTTGCCGACCCGCAGCAGATCCTCGCGATCCTCGGCGCAGCGCTGCTGATCGTGCTGGTCGGGGTGGCCGACGACATCTGGGACCTCGACTGGATGACGAAACTCGCCGGCCAATTCATCGCCGCCGGGCTCGTGGCCTGGCAGGGCGTGCAGATCTACTCCCTGCCGATCGGCGGACTGACGGTCTGGAGCGGCTGGACGTCGATCGTCGTCACGGTCGTCGCCATCGTCGTCGTCATGAACATGATCAACTTCATCGATGGCCTCGACGGTCTCGTCACCGGCGTCGCCCTCATCGCCAACGGCGTTTTCTTTCTGTACAGCTACCTGCTCGTGCGTGACACCTCGCCGACCAACTACTTCAACCTCGCCTCGCTGATTGCTGCCATCCTGGTCGGCGCCTGTGTGGGGTTCCTGCCGTTGAACTGGCATCCAGCGAAGATGTTCATGGGCGACGCGGGTGCGCTCCTGGTAGGCCTGCTCATGGCCACGAGCGCGATAGCCATCACCGGGCAGATCGACCTGACCTCCCTCAACCGTTCGCAGCTGTTCCCGGCCTTCATTCCCCTCCTGCTGCCCCTGGCGATCATGATCATCCCGCTGCTGGACTTCGGGCTCGCCGTCCTCCGCCGGGTACACGCGGGCAAGTCACCCTTCAGTGCCGACCGAAAACACCTGCACCACCGCTTGCTCGATATGGGACATTCCCACCTGCATGCCGTGCTGATCTTCTATGGGTGGACAGCCGCAGCATCCATCGGATGCCTGCTCTACTACATCCTGCCGGTTTACCTCGGTCTTCCCACCGGCTACGCGACCATCTTCCTGGTGACCTCGCTCCTGATCTGCACCATCGTCACCCTCGCCCCGCTCGGTCGCCGCAAGACCGGCGAGTGGGCCAGCCAGTCGGCGCCGCTGCCGGTGGTCGTTCTGAATCAACTCGACCCGCTCGACGTCGCGGCCCAGCACACCACAGACACACCCGTATTATCAGACCCCGCAACGACACGAGCGACCGCCCCCGCGGCGACGCCTGCCGAGGAGAACGCATGACCAGCACCAACACGCCCGCCCCCACCCAGCCCACCTCGATCCCCGTGCTGCGTCGCATCCTGATCTACGGCATCTACGTCGCCGTGGCCATCGCGGTGGTCGGATCCATTGTGGGCTTTGTCGTCGACGGCGGTACCGGGGTACTCAGCGCTCTGATCGGAACGGCCATGTCGGTCGCCTTCATGGGAATCACGGCCGGCAGTATTCTCCTGGCCAACCGCGTGGCCGGAAACGAATCCGCCATCGGTGGATTCTTTGGCATCATCATGGGCGGCTGGCTGCTCAAGTTCGTCGTCTTCCTGGTGCTTTTGGTGCTGCTGCAGGACCGCGCCTGGATTCAGCCAATGGTGCTGTTCTTCTGCATCATTGCCGGAGTGATCGGCTCCCTCGTGGTCGATACGGTCGTGGTGATGAAGAGTCGAATGCCCTATACGAGTGACGTCACGTTGCCCCCTGCACCCATCGACGACTGACCTTGGCACCCAAGCCTCGACCCATCCCGCTCTCGATTCGGCGCAGCGCCTGATCTTTGCTAGAGTAAACACCGATCCAACCCCGGTTTGCACATGCTTTACAGCGTAGTGAACCTGCCCATATTCGTCGATGCGCGAGCAGAGCTCACCGCCCCGAAACAGGAGAAAGCGCTGCTAAAAATCGCCGTAAACCTGATGGTCCCGTCTGCCACCGACGACGGTGAATTCCACGGTCCCTCCATCAATGAGTTCTTCCCCGATGTAATCTTCTTCGCCGATACTCCGTTCGAGATTAACCGCATCATCCTGATTCGCTTCCTCGCGGTTGCGGTCCTGATGCTGGTGTTCTGGCTTGGTACGCGTCGCATGAAGATCATTCCGACCCGCGGCCAGAGCCTGGCCGAAATGGGACTCGACTTCGTTCGCGTCAATATCGCCGAAGACCTGCTCGGTAAGAAAGACGGCAAGCGTTTTCTGCCGCTTCTGACGACCATCTTCTTCATGGTGTTGTTCATGAACATCACGGGCATCATCCCGTTCCTCAATATCGCCGGTACGTCGGTGATCGGGGTTCCGCTGCTGCTAGGCGTCATTTCCTACGGAACCTTCATCTACGCCGGCATCAAGAAGAGCCCGGGCAAGTTCTTCCGTAACTCGCTCTTCCCGCCCGGAGTTCCGCCGGCCCTGTACATCATCGTGACGCCGATTGAATTTATCTCGACGTTCCTGGTGCGGCCGGTCACCTTGACTCTCCGACTGATGATGAACATGATCGTCGGACACCTTCTGCTCGTGCTGTTCTTCAGCGCCACGCATTTTTTCTTCTTCACTGCCGATGGTGGTTTCAAGCTCTTCGGTGCTGGCACCCTCGTCTTCGGCTTCGCCTTCACGCTGTTCGAAGTGCTGATCGCCGTCCTCCAGGCTTACATTTTTGCCCTACTCACCGCCGTCTACATCCAGCTCGCGCTGGCTGAGGAACACTAGACACTTTACGAATCCGGCGATCGCCGCATTCACCACTACGGAAGGAAACACACGTGGACGCAACAACCGTTCTCGCGGAAATCAGCGGAAACATCGCGACCGTCGGTTATGGCCTCGCAGCCATCGGCCCGGCAATCGGTGTAGGTATCGTCGTTGGCAAGACCATTGAGGGTGTCGCACGTCAGCCTGAACTGGCTGGCCGCCTGCAGGTGCTGATGTACATCGGTATCGCCTTCACCGAGGCGCTCGCCTTCATCGGCATCGCGACCTACTTCATCTTCACGAACTAGTCCTCTTCACTACTTAGTTAGGAGGCATGATGCTTCACGCAGTAATTGCAGCCGCGACGGAAGAAGCGGCGCCAAACCCGCTCATCCCGGAGCCGTACGACATTATTTGGTCGGCGGTCTGCTTTGTCGTGATTTTGTTCTTCTTCTGGAAGCTTGTGCTCCCCAAGATGCAGAAGCTTCTTGACGATCGTGCAGAAGCCATTGAAGGCAACATCGCCAAAGCCGACGACGCCCAGCGCAAGGCCGAAGCTGCACTCGTGCAGTACACGGCTCAGCTCGCTGAAGCTCGCGCCGAAGCCGGTCAGATTCGTGACCAGGCCCGCACCGATGGCCAGCGCATTGTCGCTGAGCACAAGGAAGCGGCCACGGCCGAGGCCGGCCGCATCGCGGCCAGTGCCAAGACGCAGATCGAAGCCGAACGCCAGGCCGCCGTTGTCTCCCTGCGCAGTGAGGTCGGCACTCTCGCCATTGATCTCGCCTCGGGTGTCATTGGGGAAAGCCTGTCCGACGACGCCAAGGCCAGCGCCATTGTCGATCGTTTCCTGGCCGAACTTGAAGCCAGCGAAGCGCCAGTAGCAGGAAAGATCTAACCAATGGGAAGCGCCACCAGAGAAGCACTCGCCACATCGAGGGCGGCACTGTCCGTCCCCGGCAGCACGACTGATCTGGCGACGGGCGAAAGCCTCTTCGGCGCCGGTCGAGTGATCGGGTCGTCGTCGCAACTCCTGTCGGCGCTTGGCGATGCATCAGCGGATGCTGCGGCCAAGGTCACCCTCGTTCGTGCCGTCTTCGGTGCGAGCGTGACGCCTCGGGCGCTGGATCTGCTCGCCGCAGCCGTTGCCGAACGCTGGTCCAGCCACGACGACCTGCTCGCTGGGATCGAAGAACTGGGCCTTCGGGCATCCGCCCTGTCTGTTTCGACCGAAACGTCGATCGAGGGCGAACTGTTCTCCTTCGGCAAGACCGTCTCCTCTGACGCCGAGCTCGAACTGGCCCTGGCCAGCAAGCTTGGCAAAATCGACGCCAAAGCCGCCCTCGTTGAAAAGCTCCTGGCCGGCAAGGTGTCCGGTCAGACGCTCGCAATCGTTCGCCACCTGGTGCAGCAGCCTCGCGGCCGTCGCATCGGCGAATTGCTGCGGCAGGCGGCATCCGTTGTCGCCGACCAAGCCGGAACGTCGATTGCCACCATCACTTCGGCGAGCGTTTTGACGCCCGCCCAGCTCGACCGTCTGCGCAAGAGCCTCCAGGAACGCCATGGGCGTGCACTCACCATCAACCAGGTCGTTGACCCGGCTCTGGTCGGGGGAGTACGCGTACAGATCGGCGATCTGGTTATCGACGGCAGCATTGCAACCCGCCTGGCCGATTTGAGACTCCAGCTCGCCAGCTGATTTTTGCGCAGTTCGGCAAAACCAGCAGCACCGTAAACCACGCAGTACCAGATTCAGGGCGGCAGCGTCTTGAACAGACAGAACCTGTACAGCCGTACAGAAAAGGGAAGATGATGGCAGAACTAACGATCAGCCCCGATGAGATCCGTGGCGCTCTCCAGGACTTCGTGAAGTCCTATGAGCCGAACAAGACATCGACGACCGAGGTCGGCTACGTCACCACGGCCGGTGACGGTATCGCCCACGTTGAGGGCTTGCCCGGCGTGATGGCCAACGAGCTCATCAAATTCGCCGACGGCACCCTGGGCCTGGCCCAGAACCTCGATGAAGATGAGATCGGCGTCGTCGTCCTCGGCGAGTTCGCCAGCGTTGTTGAGGGCATGGAGGTGCACCGCACCGGCGAGGTTCTGTCCGTTCCCGTCGGTGACGCCTTCCTCGGTCGCGTCGTCGACCCGCTCGGCGCGCCGATCGATGGTCTCGGCGAGATTGTCAGCGAGGCCCGTCGTGCCCTCGAGCTGCAGGCCCCCGGTGTCATGCACCGTAAGAGCGTGCACGAGCCGATGCAGACCGGTATCAAGGCCATCGACGCCATGATTCCGATCGGCCGCGGCCAGCGTCAGCTCATTATCGGTGACCGCCAGACCGGCAAGACCGCGATCGCGATCGACACCATCATCAACCAGAAGGCCAACTGGGAGTCCGGTGACACGAACAAGCAGGTTCGTTGCATCTACGTCGCCATCGGACAGAAGGGCTCCACCATCGCTTCGGTGAAGGGTGCGCTCGAGGATGCCGGAGCGATGGAGTACACCACCATCGTCGCCGCCCCCGCTTCCGACCCGGCTGGCTTCAAGTACCTCGCCCCGTACACCGGTTCGGCCATCGGCCAGCACTGGATGTACGCCGGCAAGCACGTTCTCATCGTCTTCGACGACCTGTCCAAGCAGGCCGAGGCTTACCGTGCCGTTTCGCTGCTGCTGCGTCGCCCGCCGGGACGCGAAGCGTACCCCGGAGACGTGTTCTACCTGCACTCCCGTCTGCTCGAGCGTTGTGCCAAGCTGTCCGACGCCCTCGGCGCCGGTTCGATGACCGGTCTTCCGATCATCGAGACCAAGGCCAACGACGTTGCCGCGTACATTCCGACCAACGTGATCTCGATCACTGACGGCCAGATCTTTCTGCAGTCCGACCTGTTCAACGCCAACCAGCGTCCCGCTGTTGACGTGGGTATCTCGGTCTCCCGCGTCGGTGGCGACGCGCAGGTCAAGTCGATCAAGAAGGTGTCTGGAACGCTCAAGCTTGAGCTGGCTCAGTATCGCTCGCTCGAAGCCTTCGCGATGTTCGCCTCCGACCTCGACGCGGCCAGCCGCCGTCAGCTCGCTCGCGGCGCTCGTCTAACCGAACTTCTGCGTCAGCCGCAGTACTCGCCGTACCCCGTTGAGGACCAGGTTGTCTCGATCTGGGCCGGCATCAACGGCAAGCTCGACGAAGTTCCGGTTCCCGACGTGCTGCGTTTCGAGCGCGAGCTGCTCGACTTCCTCGGTCGCAACACCGAGATCCTGAAGAACCTGCGCGAGACCAACGTTCTCTCCGACGAGACCGTTGCCGCTCTGACCGCGGGTGTCGACAAGTTCAAGCTCGAGTTCCAGACCGGCGAGGGCAAGCCGCTCGCCTCGGTTGGCAAAGAGAAGTTTGAGGCCATCGCCGCCGAAGACGTCAACCAGGAAAAGATCGTCAAGCACCGCCGCTAGTCGCTTTTCGACTTGCGGTGCCACTGATCTCATCAAACTGAAAGACAAGGAAGCAGACACATGGGAGCGCAACTTCGCGTCTACCGGCAGAAGATCAAGTCTGCCCAGACGACCAAGAAGATCACTCGGGCCATGGAGCTAATCTCCGCCTCGCGCATCCAGAAAGCGCAGGCGCGGGTCGCTGCGTCAACCCCGTACTCGCGTGCAGTGACTCGTGCCGTTTCGGCCGTGGCCACGTACTCGAACGTCGAGCACGTGCTCACAACGGAGCCGGAGAAGATCGAGCGCGCAGCGGTCGTTATCTTCGCCTCCGACCGTGGCCTGGCCGGTGCGTTCAGCTCGCAGGTTCTGCGTGAAGCGGAGTCGCTCAGTGAGCTGCTGCGCGGCCAGGGCAAAGACATCGTCTACTTCTTGGTGGGCCGTAAGGCCATCGCCTACTTCACGTTTCGGGGCCGCGCGTCTGAGCGAGTCTGGACCGGCGGCACCGATCAGCCGCAGTTCGAAACGGCCAAGGAAATCGGCGAGGCCCTGCTCGAGTCGTTCCTCACGGACTACTCCGATGGCGGCGTCGATGAGATTCACATCGTCTACAACCGCTTCGTGAGCATGGTTACCCAGGTTCCCGAAGTCGTTCGACTGCTTCCGCTCGAGGTCGTCGAGGGTGTGGAAGAACCGGGCAACAACACGGTTCTTCCACTCTACGAGTTCGAACCCGACGTGGAAACGGTTCTGGACAGCCTCCTCCCGGTCTACATCGAGAGTCGTCTGTTCAACGCCATGTTGCAGTCGGCGGCTTCCGAGCACGCGAGCCGTCAGAAGGCGATGAAGTCGGCCAGCGACAACGCCGACAAGCTGATCACGGACTACACGCGGTTGTCGAACAACGCGCGGCAGTCCGAGATCACCCAGCAGATTTCCGAGATCGTGGGTGGAGCCGATGCGCTCTCATCCGCCAAGAAGTAACCAGAGAAGAGAGAGCAATGACTGACACCGCAACCGCGCCAGTCCGCGCGGAGGATACGGCCGGCTCTGTTGGCCGCATCGCCCGTGTCACGGGCCCTGTTGTCGACATCGAGTTTCCGCATGACTCGATCCCCGGCATCTACAACGCCCTGAAGACCACGATCACCATCGGCGACGAGTCGAACGAGATCACCCTCGAGGTTGCCCTGCACCTCGGCGACGACCTGGTTCGTGCCATCGCACTCAACCCGACCGACGGACTTGTCCGCGGCCAGGAAGTGCGCGACACCGGCAGCCCCATCACGGTTCCGGTCGGAAACGTCACCAAGGGCAAGGTCTTCAACGTCATCGGCGATGTGCTGAACGCCAAGCCGGGCGAGAAGATCGAGATCACGGAGCGCTGGCCCATCCACCGCAAGCCGCCGCCCTTCGACCAGCTCGAGTCGAAGACTCAGCTGTTCGAGACCGGTATCAAGGTCATCGACCTTCTGACGCCGTATGTTCTCGGTGGAAAGATCGGCCTGTTCGGTGGTGCCGGTGTCGGCAAGACCGTTCTGATCCAGGAAATGATCCAGCGCGTTGCGCAGGACCACGGTGGAGTTTCGGTATTCGCCGGAGTCGGTGAGCGTACCCGTGAGGGCAACGACCTCATCGCCGAGATGGAAGAAGCCGGCGTCTTCGACAAGACCGCACTGGTCTTCGGCCAGATGGACGAGCCGCCGGGAACGCGTCTGCGCGTCGCGCTCTCTGCCCTCACCATGGCGGAGTATTTCCGCGATGTCGAGAAGCAGGACGTGTTGCTCTTCATCGACAACATCTTCCGCTTCACGCAGGCCGGTTCAGAGGTCTCCACACTGCTCGGCCGTATGCCGTCCGCCGTGGGTTACCAGCCGAACCTCGCCGACGAAATGGGCATCCTGCAGGAGCGCATCACGTCCACGCGTGGCCACTCGATCACCTCCCTTCAGGCGATCTACGTTCCTGCCGACGACTACACCGACCCGGCTCCGGCGACCACGTTCGCCCACCTCGACGCCACGACCGAGCTGTCGCGTGAAATCGCGTCGAAGGGCCTCTACCCGGCCGTCGACCCGCTCACCTCGACCAGCCGTATCCTCGACCCCCGCTACCTGGGTGCCGATCACTACAACACGGCCGTTCGCGTGAAGGCCATTCTGCAGAAGAACAAGGAACTCCAGGAGATCATCGCGATCCTCGGTGTTGACGAGCTGTCTGAAGAAGACAAGGTCACGGTTTCCCGTGCCCGTCGTATTCAGCAGTTCCTTTCCCAGAACACCTACATGGCGAAGAAGTTCACCGGTGTTGAGGGCTCCACGGTTCCACTGAAGGACACCATCGAGTCGTTCACGGCGATCGCCAACGGTGACTTCGACCACGTCGCCGAGCAGGCATTCTTCAACGTCGGTGGCATCAACGACGTCGAAGAGAAGTGGGCTCAGATTCAGAAAGAGAACGACTAAGCATGGCAAAGTCGCTGTCCGTCAGCGTTGTGTCGGCCGACCAGCAGGTCTGGACCGGCGAAGCGACGATGGTCGTCGCCAAGACCGTCGAGGGCGAGATCGGTATTCTTGCCGGTCACGAACCGATGTTGGCGATTCTGGCCATAGGCGATGTTCGCCTCACCCTGGCCGATGGTTCCAAGGTCGTCGCGAAGGCTGAAGATGGCTTTCTGTCCGTCGACAACGACATTGTGACCGTCGTGGCTCGCAAGGCTGAACTCGTCTAACAACGGAACACCTTTGCTGATACTGCTACCGCCGTCGGAGACGAAACGCTCCGGCGGCGAAGCTGTACCCCTGGACTGGTCGCTCCTGGCCTACCCGGCCCTCAGCGTCAAGCGCCGATCCCTGGCCCGGGCGCTGGTGAGCCTGTCGCGGCACCCGGAAGCGGCGATGGCCGCCCTGAAACTCGGTCGCACCCAGCTGTTCGAACTGGACCGCAACCGTGAGCTTCTGCGGTCGCCGACCATGCCAGTCATTGACCGTTATACCGGGGTGCTCTTCGATGGGTTGGATGCTGCCACCCTGACGGTCCCGCAGCGCGAGTTCGCGCAGGCCCACCTGGTCGTGCATTCCGCGCTGCTCGGGCCGCTCGCTGCCCTGGACCCGATTCCGGCCTACCGGCTGTCGCATGACTCCCGGGTGCCGGATCTGACCTTGAACAAGCATTCGCTCAAACAACATTGGGCCGCCGACGTGCAGAAGCTCCTCGGCCGAACCGAGGGCCTGTTGCTTGATTTGCGCTCGGAGGCCTATGTCGCCCTGGGTGCCCGTCCGGTGCGCCCGAACTCGATCTACCTGCGGGTCGTCGCCGACAGCGGCGACAGCCAGAGGCGCGCTCTCAATCACTTCAACAAGAAGTCCAAGGGGGAATTCGCGCGGGCATTGATCGACAGCGGGCAGGAATTCGGGGCCGTTGCCGACCTGATCGACTGGGCCCGGTCGGTCGGTATCAGCCTGGCACCCGGTGCGCCCGGTGAACTTCAGCTTCTCGTCGAGCAGCACTTGGCGAGCAAGGGCCAGCCGGCGAAGTCGACGATCTTCACGGCGCAGTAGCACGCAGACGTGTCTTCGGGAGCAAGCTAGTGGTGCATGATGCCCTCGTGGTCGAGCAGCCAGGCCTTGGTGGGGATGCCCTGACCGGCACTGTAACCGGTGATTCGCCCCGTGGTCGCGAGCACGCGGTGGCAGCCGATTATGATCGGCACCGGGTTGGCGCCGACAGCTCCACCGATGGCGCGGCCCGATCCGGCGCGCCCGATGTCAGTGCCGAGCGCACCGTACGAGATGACCTCGCCGAAGCCCAGAGTTGAGAGGCGAGCCCACACGCTGCGTTGAAATTCGGTGCCGCGGGTCAAGTGCACCGGAAGGTCGAACGAGTGTCGGGTGCCCGCAAAGTACTCGTCCAGCTGCTCGGCCGCCTGTCGCAGCACGGGGGAGGGGTTCTCGGCGTATTCTGCGAGCGGAAGGTGACCGTCCGTTTCGATCGAGAGGGAGAGGATGCCGTCATCATCGGCGGTGAGCTCAAGCCGCCCGAGGGGACTCGGCAAGCGAAGGAGCGCGGGAGGCGTGGTGGTCATATTTCGACTGTAGCCGCACCCAAATGAGCGCGCTCGCGGATTTCGGACATCGGTGCCGAACGCGCGCAACGGTGCGCTGTGCAGGAGACGGTCGGTTTGCCCCGAGCAGGCCGAACGGTCATAGTCTAAAGGAATGGCTCAGATTGAATATCGCAGACTTGGCTCCTCCGGACTGACCGTTTCAACGATCGGACTGGGTTGCAACAACTTCGGCCGCAGCGGCACGGCGTCGGAGGGACAGGACGGCACGACCGCCGTCATTGATGCGGCATTCGAGGCCGGGGTGACGCTCTTCGACACGGCAGACATCTATGGTGCCGAGCGAGGGCTGAGCGAGACCCTGATGGGTCACTCGCTGCGCGGCAAACGCGACCAGATTGTGCTCGCGTCCAAGTTCGGCATGGACATGGGCGGGTTGAACGGTCCGGACTGGGGCGCGCGCGGCTCGCGCCGATACATCCGTTTGGCCGTTGAGGCATCGCTGCGACGTCTGCAAACCGACTGGATCGACCTGTATCAGCTGCACGTCGCCGATCCATTGACACCGATCGAGGAAACGCTGTCCACGCTCGATGACCTCATCACCGAGGGCAAGATTCGCTACATCGGCCACTCCAATCTGGCCGGCTGGCAGATCGCGGAGGCGGAGTTCACAGCGCAAATGAACGGGCATCCCAAATTCATCTCAAGCCAGAACGAGTACAGCCTGCTGGTGCGCGATGTCGAAGAGGAGGTCCTTCCGGCCGTGAACGCTTACGGCTTGGGCTTTCTCCCGTTCTTCCCCCTCTATAACGGACTGTTCACGGGCAAGTTCTCCCGTGCGGGTGGGCCAGCTGACAGCCGCATCATGATGATCCGGCGCCACCTCGCTGACGATGCTCCCTGGGACGTGATCGAGCAGTACCAGGAGTGGTGCGACGCGCGTGGCGTTAGCATGTTGGCGGCGACGTTCGCCTGGCTGCTCGCCCAGCCCGGGCTGACGAGTGTGATTGCCGGCGCGACCAAGCCCGAACAGATTCGTCAAAATGCCAGCGCGGCGACCGCGTGGCAGCCGAGCGTCGACGAGGTGGCTTACATTTCGGACCTCTTTGCCTGAACGTCTGATGTGAAGTTGTGCCGAAGTCGGCGTTTTTTGCGCAGCGCGCAATATTTCGGTCGACGACGTGTCGGAAAGAGTGCACTATGGCATCAGAGGTAGCTGCGTCGACCCCTCGGTCTGGGCGGTGCCTATTCACGCATCTAGACCGTTCAGTAGGAGAGTTTCGTGCTTTGGTCCTTGCTCGTGAGTTTTCTGCGGCCGTACTGGCAACTGCTTACCGGGGTGATCGTCTTTCAACTGGCCCAGTCGATTGCTTCCCTTTTTCTGCCCACTCTCAACGCCGACATCATCGACGAGGGCGTCGCTACCGGCGACACCGGCTACATTCTGCGTGTGGGCGGGCTGATGTTGCTCATCATCACGCTCGCGCAGATCGGGTGCGCGATCGTCGCCGTGTACTTCGGTGCCAAGGTAGCGATGAAGGTCGGTCGTGACCTGCGCGGGGCGGTCTTTAGCCGGGTGGGGCAGTTCTCCGAGCAGGAGGTCACCCGGTTCGGCGCTCCGTCGCTGATCACCCGCTCCACCAATGACGTGCAGCAGGTGCAGATGCTCGTGCTCACCACCTGCACACTGCTCGTCTCCGCGCCCATCCTCAGCATTGGCGGCGTGATCATGGCGATCCGCCAGGATGTGCAGCTGTCCTGGCTGATCGCGGTGAGCGTGCCGATACTGCTCATCGCGGTTGGTCTCATCGTCGTACGAATGGTTCCCCTGTTTCGCAAGATGCAGACTCGCATCGACACCGTCAACCGGGTGCTGCGGGAACAACTCACCGGCATCCGTGTCGTTCGGGCGTTTGTTCGTGAGAAGCAAGAGATTGCCCGGTTCGCCAAGGCCAACCAGGACGTCACCGACGTGGCCCTGGGCTCGGGTCGGCTGATGGCGCTCATGTTCCCCATCGTTATGCTCGTGCTCAACGTGTCGAGCGTCGCCGTGATCTGGTTCGGCGCATTCCGCATCGAAGACGGTTCGATGCAGGTCGGCACCCTGATCGCCTTCCTCAGCTACCTTATGCAGATTCTGATGGCGGTCATGATGGCCACGTTCATGGCCGTGATGATTCCGCGGGCCGCCGTCTCGGCCGACCGCATCGGCGAAGTGCTGGCCACCGCGTCGAGTGTCGTGCCGCCGGCAAACCCGGTGAACGTGACCGTCGGCCACGGCGAGCTCGAACTGCTCGACGTGGGCTTCGCCTATCCCGGCGCCGAACAACCGGTGCTGCGCAACGTGAGCTTCATCGCTCGCCACGGCGAGACCACGGCGATCATCGGCAGTACGGGGAGTGGCAAAACCACCCTAGTGAACCTGTTGCCGCGACTGTTCGACGCCACAAGCGGCTCCGTTCTGGTGGATGGCGTGAATGTGCGCGAGTTGAACCCCGACCTGCTTTGGGGCAATATCGGTCTCGTACCGCAAAAGCCCTACCTGTTCTCCGGCACTGTGCGCAGCAACTTGCTCTACGGCAAACCGGATGCGACGGAAGAGGAACTCTGGCAGGCGCTTACCATCGCCCAGGCCCGGGATTTCGTCACCGAAATGGAGGGCGGGCTTGATGCGAAGATTACCCAGGGCGGCACCAATGTGTCGGGTGGGCAGCGCCAGCGCCTCGCGATCGCCCGCGCCCTGGTGAAACAGCCGGAGCTGTACATTTTCGACGACTCGTTCTCGGCCCTCGACCTCGCGACGGATGCCCGGCTGCGGCTCGCGCTCAAACAGAGCGCCAATGGAGCCACCATGCTCATCGTCGCCCAGCGGGTGTCGAGCATCATCGACGCCGACCAGATTCTGGTGCTGGAAGACGGCCGCATCGTCGGCCGAGGAACGCACGAGCAGCTGCTCGAGTCCAACACGACCTACCAGGAAATTGTGTCATCCCAGCTCACCGCGGAGGAAGCAGCATGAGCGAGACACACGCTGACGACAAGCCGGCTCCGCGCCCGCAGCGCGGCGGTGGGCCGTTCGGGGGGATGAACCTGCCCGCCGAGAAATCCCTGAATTTCACGGCCTCGGGCAGACGACTGCTCGGCAAGCTACGGCCGGAACGCCTGTGGCTCGCGCTCGTGTTCGCCCTCGCGGTGATCAGCGTGACGTTCTCGGTGCTTGGGCCGCGCCTGCTCGGCGAGGGCACCAACCTGATCTTCTCCGGCGTGGTGTCGAAATCGCTGCCGAGCGGCAGCAGTCAGGCCGACGTGATCGCGGGGCTGCGGGCATCCGGTGACAGCACGCAGGCCGACATGCTCAGCGGCATGACGCTCACGCCGGGGCTCGGAATCGACTTCGCTATGCTTTCTACCGTGCTGTTCTGGGCGCTCGCGCTCTACGTACTCTCGAGCGTGTTCAGCTGGATGCAGGCCTACGTACTCAACGGAGTCGTGCAGCGTACCGTCTACCGGCTGCGCGAAGAGATCGCGGCGAAAATCAATCGCCTGCCGCTGAGCTACTTCGATAAGAAGCCGCGCGGTGAACTGCTCAGCCGGGTCACCAACGACGTCGACAATATCTCGCAGAGCCTGCAGCAGTCGCTCAGCCAGGTAGTCACGAGCCTGCTCACCGTGATCGGCGTCATCGTGATGATGCTCATCCTGTCGCCACTGCTCGCCCTGATCGCGCTCGTCACCGTGCCGCTGACCCTCGTGATCACCGCCTTCATCGCCAAGCGTTCGCAGAAGCTGTTCGTGGCCCAGTGGGCGAACACCGGGGAGCTTAACGGTCAGATTGAGGAGACCTTCACCGGCCATGCCCTGGTCAAGGTGTTCGGCCGGCAGAAGGAAGTCGACGCCCGGTTCAAGGCCAAGAACGACGAACTCTATGAGGCCAGCTTCGGCGCGCAGTTCATCAGCGGCCTGATTATGCCGGCGATGACCTTCATCGGCAACCTCGTCTATGTCGCCATCGCGGTCGTCGGCGGCCTGCAGGTCGCCTCCGGCGCCATGCAGCTCGGTGACGTGCAGGCGTTCATTCAATACTCCCGCCAGTTCACCCAGCCGCTCGCGCAGCTCGGGTCGATGGCCAACCTGCTGCAGTCGGGCGTCGCATCCGCTGAACGGGTCTTCGACCTGCTCGATGCCGAGGAGCAGAGCGAAGACCCGGACTTGGCGGAGACGCCGACTGAAGCGCACGGCCGGTTGGTCTTCGAGAACGTGTCGTTCCGTTACAGCGCCGAGCAGCCGCTGATCGAAGAGCTCAGCCTCGTCGCTGAACCCGGGCAAACCATCGCGATCGTCGGCCCGACCGGGGCCGGCAAGACCACCCTCGTGAACCTCATGATGCGGTTCTACGAGATTGATTCCGGGCGCATCCTGCTCGACGGCGTTGACGTGGCGACCATGACCCGGCACGACCTGCGCAGCCGTATGGGAATGGTGCTGCAGGACACCTGGTTGTTCGGTGGCACCATCCGCGACAATATCGCCTACGGCCGACCGGATGCGACGGAGCAAGACATTCTCGCTGCCGCCACAGCCACGTACGTGGACCGGTTCGTGCACTCGCTTCCGGACGGATATGACACCGTGCTCGACGACGAGGGAGGCAACGTGAGCGCGGGGGAGATGCAGCTGCTCACCATTGCCCGGGCATTCCTGGCCAAGCCGAGCGTTCTTATCCTCGACGAGGCGACGAGCTCGGTCGACACCCGCACCGAGGTGCTCGTGCAGAAGGCGATGAGCGCGTTGCGGGCCGAACGCACCAGCTTTGTCATCGCGCACAGGCTGTCGACCATTCGCGACGCCGACCTGATTCTCGTGATGGAGTCTGGCCGCATCGTGGAGCAGGGCAACCATGTGCAGTTGCTCGCCGCGAACGGTGCCTACCAGGCGCTGTATGCGGCGCAGTTCGCGGCCCCGGTCGGCGACGAGGTTTAGAGCGTCTCCTCCACAGGAGGCCTGTCGCCGAGGTGATCCCCAGATACGCGGTCGGTAGCGGCGGGTTTACGCGCGACCGGGCACAGTGGCGGCATGCAACCAACCCGTGTTAAAGCCCAGAAGGCCCAGGACTTTCTGGCACTCGTTCCCCAGCTGCTCGGGTTTCTGCCCGAGACCAGCGCGGTTCTCGTCGCGTTTCGCGGCAATCGCACCTGCGGCGCCTTGCGCTTCAACCTGCCCGAGGATGGCGCACCGCAGAAGGTGTATCAACGCATCGCCACGACACTGGCCGGGATGCTCTGCAAGATTCCCGGCGTCGACGCTGTCGTTCCCGTCATCTACACGGACGACTCCTTCGTCGAAGCCCGCGGAATCCCACGGGAGGGTTTTGCGGAGATACTGAACCGGCGGCTCGAACTCAGCGGTTTTCTGTTGCGTGATTCGCTCTGCGTGTCAGTGGATGCCTGGGGCAGTTATCTCGACCCGCAGTGCCCGGCGGGCGGGCATCCGCTCAGTGACATTGCCGAGTCCCCACTGAACGACAAGGCGACCGATCCGGCCGCGCGACCGCTCGGCACTCTGCAGAATGGCGCGGAACCGGTCGGCGTCAATCTGGCCACCAAGGAACGCCTCGCCCGGGTCTACCGGCGCTACCGCCACCTGATCGCGCGGGCCGAAAATGCCCCGGAGTTGTTTCCTACCCTCGGCGCGCTTCTCGACCCGGTCGCGATCGCGGAGGAAGCGCTGACCTGGAGCAATCCGCCCACCGAGGATGACGCGGCAGCGCTGCTCGTGCTCGTGCAGTCACCGCCCAATCGCGACCAGATCATGGTGCAGTTCGCCTTCGGCCGAGAGGAAGGCGTTCGCGCCCACAAGGTCAACCTGCACTACGTCCTGCTCCAGCACGAGACCGGGCGTAGCCTCGACGATCTTGTGGCCGAGGAGATGGACTCCGGTGACTGGAGCGCCCAACACACCGGGGACATCATGCTCGGGCTGCGGCAGGAACGACCGGATGTCGACCGGATCCGGATGGCCATCACCCTGTTGCGCACCGTGGTTGCGCTGGCGCCGCGTTCCGCCAGACCGGCGCCGCTCTGCATGCTCGCCTGGCTGTCCTGGGCCCTCGGCAGTGGCTCCGTTGCCGGATTCTTCGTGGACCAAGCGCTCGCCATCGACCCGCGGTACAGCATGGCGAACCTGCTGGAAGTGCTGCTCGGGTCGGGACACCTGCCGGAGTGGGCGTTCGCGGTTCCGCGCCGGGACGACGCGGAGAGCGACGATTTCGGCTACGAAAATGACGAAGACTTTGGCGAAGATGCCGCGCTCAGCGACGACGCTCTGTGGTCCTTCGAGGGCGAGAACAACGAAGACGACGACGAGGCGAGGGCCGCCGGCGGTTGAGGCAGGTGCTGCCCGACGGCGACCCGGTCGCGCATTCGTTTGAAGGCGAGACCAGGTCCCGGCGAACGAACTACAGGTGCTTCGGTGCCTCCGAGAGCACGCCGTGCAGAATCTCGCTGATCTCGGCGAATTCCTTCGGGCCAATGGTCAGCGGGGGAGCGAGCTGAATCACCGGGTCGCCGCGGTCATCGGCGCGGCAGTACAGGCCCGCCTCATACAGCGCCTTGGACAGGTAGCCGCGCAGCAGACGCTCGGACTCGTCGTCGTTGAAAGTTTCCTTGGTGCCCTTGTCCTTGACCAGCTCGATGCCGAAGAAGTAGCCGGCACCGCGCACGTCGCCGACGATCGGTAGGTCGAGCAGCGTCTCCAGCTCCTTGCGGAACAACGGCGAGTTCTCGCGCACGTTCTCGTTGAGCTTCTCCTCCTCGAATATGTCGAGGTTGGCCAGGGCGACGGCCGAGGAGACCGGGTGGCCGCCGAAGGTGTAGCCGTGGTAAAACGTCGTATCGCCGTGCTTGAACGGCTCGTAGATGCGGTCGCTGATGATGGTCGCACCGATCGGCGAGTATCCGCTCGTCATGCCCTTGGCACAGGTGATCATGTCGGGCTGAATGTCATAGGTCGTCGATGCGAACATATTGCCGATGCGACCGAAAGCCGTGATGACCTCATCGGCGACCAGAAGCACGTCGTACTTGTCGCAGATCTCCCGCACGCGCTTGAAATAGCCTGGAGGTGGCGGGAAGCAGCCACCGGAGTTCTGCACCGGCTCGAGGAACACGGCGGCCACGGTCTCCGGCCCTTCGAACTCGATCATCTCTTCGATGCGGTTGGCGGCCCACTGGCCGAACATCTCGAGGTTGTCGCCGAGGCCAAGGCCCGGGCTCATTTCGTCGGCGCGGTAGAAGTTGGTGTTGGGAACACGGAAGCCGCCGGGGGTGACCGGTTCGAACATTTCCTTCATTGCCGGAATGCCGGTGATGGCCAGCGCACCCTGCGGGGTGCCGTGGTAGGCGACGTTGCGGGAGATGACCTTGTGCTTGGTCGGGCGTCCCATCAGTTTCCAGTAGTACTTGGCGAGCTTGAATGCGGTTTCAACGGCTTCGCCGCCACCGGTCGAATAGAACACGCGGTTGAGGTCGCCGGGCGCATAGGAGGCGAGGCGGTCAGCGAGCTCGATCGCGTTCGGGTGGGCATACGACCAGATCGGGAAGAATGCGAGTTCTTCGGCCTGCTTGGCGGCGACCTGGGCCAGGCGCTTACGTCCGTGTCCGGCGTTGACGGTGAACAATCCGCTCAAGCCGTCGATGTACTGCTTGCCCCGGGAATCCCAGATGTGGTGGCCCTTGCCCTTGACGATGATGGGCACTCCGGCGCCGGATTCCATCACCGACTGACGGGAGAAGTGCATCCAGAGATGATCCTTGGCCTTTTGCTGCAACTCGGCGTTGTGCGCGTCGCTGAAGGCAACCGGTGAATCGATGGGTGTGGTGAGCGTCATATTCTTTACCGTGTTCCCCAGTTATAAAACTGTTTGTGGAGTTTGAGATAAACGAAAGTCTCGGTGGAGAGAACCCCATCGAGGTTGCGGATCTTGGAGTTGAGCAGTTCAAGTAATTCGTCGTCGTCTTCGCAGACGACCTCGGCGAGAATGTCAAAGGTGCCGGCCGTGAGTACGACATAGTCGACGGCATCAATCGCAGCGAGTTGCTCGGCGAGAATGCGGGTGTCGGCCGAGGCTCGAATGCCGATCATCGCCTGGCGAAAGAAGCCCAGCTGCATCGGGTCGGTTACGGCGACAACCTGCATGACGCCGGAATCGGTGAGCTTTTGCACCCGCTGCCGCACGGCCGCCTCGCTGAGGCCGACAGCTTTGCCGATCTCCGCGTACGACCGGCGTCCGTCGACCTGCAGTTGTTCGATGATCTTCTTCGACACATCGTCGAGCTGGGCCGGCTTGGGCGGGTGACCACGCCTTTGTCCATTCATGCATCGATTGTGTCAGTCGAAATGCACTTCAGCAAGCGAATCCGTAGCAGTCTTCGCAAAACACTGCGGATTTCATTTGTGAATCTGGGTGTGCTTCAAACCGAAATCGGTACACTGGGCCGCATGAGCGCCCCCGAACTACGCAACTTCATCAATGGCCAGCACTCCGAGTCGACGTCGACGGAACGGTTTGACCTGATCGATCCGGCGACCGAATCGGTCTATGCCTCGAGCCCGGTCTCGAACGCGACCGACGTCGATGCTGCCTACCGCGCCGCGGCATCCGCTTTCGAAATTTGGGGCGAAACGACCCCGGCGGTCCGGCAGCTCGCACTGTTTCGCATAGCGGATGCGATGGAGGCGCGTGCCGAGGAATTCGCCGACGCCGAGTCGCTCGACACCGGCAAGCCACGTTCGACCCTCGTCGACGACGAGATTCTGCTCTCGGTCGATCAGATTCGGTTCTTCGCCGGAGCCGCCCGCAATCTGGAGGGCCGTGCGGCCGGCGAGTATCTGACCGACCACACCTCCTTCATTCGCCGCGAACCGATCGGTGTCGTCGGTCAGGTCACGCCTTGGAACTACCCGCTGAACATGGCGGTCTGGAAATTCGCGCCCGCGCTCGCCGCCGGCAATACGACCGTGCTCAAGCCCTCCGACACGACGCCGAGCGCGACCCTGCTGCTTGCCGAGATCGCCGCGGAGTTCCTGCCGAAGGGAGTGCTCAACGTAATCACCGGTGACCGCACGACCGGTGCGGCCATGATCGACCACAAGACTCCCCAGCTGGTATCGATCACCGGATCGGTGCGGGCCGGTATGGCCGTCGCCGAAGCTGCCTCACATGATCTCAAACGGGTCCACCTTGAACTCGGTGGCAAGGCACCGGTGATCGTCTTTGACGATACCGACATCGAGCTCGCCGTGGCCGGTATCGTCGCAGCCGGCTTCTTCAACGCCGGCCAGGACTGCACCGCTGCGACCCGGCTGCTCGTGCAGGCCGGCATTCACGACGAATTCGTCGCCGCGCTCACCGCCTACGCCAGAGAGAACGCGCGCACCGGTGCTCCCAGCGCACAGGGAATCCTGTTCGGCCCGGTGAATAACGTCAACCAGCTCGCTCAGGTCTCCGGTTTCGTCGACCGGCTGCCCGACCACGCCGTGCTCGAACTCGGCGGTCATCGCGTCGGCCAGGCCGGCTATTTTCACGAAGCGACCATCGTGAGCGGACTGCTGCAGACCGACGAGGCCGTGCAGCAAGAGATTTTCGGCCCGATGATGACCGTGCAGCGATTCACTGACGAGGCCGAGGCGCTGCGCTGGGCGAACGACGTGCAGTATGGTCTTGCGTCGTCGGTGTGGACCCGGGATCACGGTCGGGCGATGCGCTTTGCCAAGCACCTTGACTTCGGTTGCGTCTGGATCAACACCCACATACCGATCGTGGCCGAGATGCCGCACGGCGGTTTCAAGCACTCCGGGTACGGCAAGGACCTCTCGATGTATGGCTTCGAGGACTACACCCGGATCAAGCACGTGATGAGCTACATCGGACATTAGGTGCGGTACGGTGCCAACGGACGGTGCCGTTATTATGGTGCAAGTCCTTCGGTGAACGTTGGAACGGCGGGGCCGGCTTCGCGCCCCACACTCGGAAGGCACTACCCGTGACCCAGATTGGTCAAGGTTCGACCGAATTTCGTGTCGAACTGCCCAGCGTTGGTACGTCGTTAACGCTGGCGTGGGCTGCCCTGACCGACGTTGGTCATCGCCGGGAGGTCAACGAAGACAGCCTGCTCGCCGCGCCACCGCTGTTCGCCGTCGCCGACGGTATGGGGGGGCATTCGGCCGGCGATGTCGCCAGTGCCGCCGTCGTCACCAGGCTGGCCGAGCTGTCCGGAACGCTCGTCGCCGAGGCCGGTTCGATTGACCGCGCCCTCGTGCTGGCCGTCGAGGATATGGCGCAGGGTGTCGGAGTCACCGACCAGGGCACCGGAACAACGGTGACCGGGGTTGCACTGGCCCTGGTTTCGGATGCCGTCAGTTGGATCGTCTTCAACATCGGCGACTCCCGGGTTTATCAGTTGTCCAACGGTGTACTCGAGCAGATCACCAACGACCACTCGGTCGTGCAGGAACTCGTCGATGCGGGGCGCATTACCCGCGAAGAGGCCGACGTGCACCCGCACGGCAATATCATCACCCGGGCGGTCGGCTTTCACGAACCGCCTATTCCCGACTATCGCATTCTGCCGATCCAGGTCGGCATGCGTATCCTGGTCTGCTCAGATGGGCTCACCAAGGAACTGACCTCGTACGGTATTCGTCATTTTTTGCTCGAAAAGAAGCTGGCAGCGGATGCCGTCTCAGCGATGGTCGACGCGGCCCTCGAAAACGGTGGTCGCGACAACGTCACCGCGATCGTGGTCGACGTGCTGGCGGTCGACCCCTACGAGGCACCCACGGACTAATTGGCCCGCGTTCGGGCTTCCAAGCGATCTTTTGTGGGTGCCGGAGCGTGCCTTCCCAAACGTGGCCTGTTTGTGGAACGCGACTCTTTCCGTTGGTCGAGCTTGCCGAGACCGCCGTGGACTGGGCTGAGCCGTTCTCGACAACGCACGGTCGGCCCGAATGCATATTCGCACAGAAATCCAAACATATCTGAGAATCTCTCGACTCTGGCGCATGGTTTTGGTATACTTCTTCTATGAGCCAGAGCGGCGATACTCCCCAGCCGGGCCGTGTCGATCCATTCTTCGCGGCTCACGACTACCCGCCGTCCACACCCGAGGAGCGCGCCGAGTTCGAGGTGTTCTGGGCGCAGTGTCAGGCTGATTGGCGGTTTGAAATTGCCGAGGGGCTCGGAGACTGCGCCCCGTACGAGGTCACCGACCCGGTCGATCCGGAACCGGTCAACCTGGAACCGGTGAGCCCGGCAGCACTGAGCCCGGTGCCTGGCCGCCCGGAGTTGATTGACGGCCCGACCATTCCGGCCGACCTCGATCTGACCGAGGTGTTCGCTGCGGTGCCGCCCGAGCATCTCTTCGATGAGGACCTCCGCGAGGAGTTCCTGTATACGAATTACCTCGCGGACAATTTTCTCCCGGACGATTTCATCCCGGACGGATGCACCGCTGACGAGCGTCACACTGACCGTGGCGAGGCTGACCCGGCTGACGCTGACCCGGTTGAGGCTGACCCGGACCAACCCGGCATGGCCCCTGGTGGCCCCGCGGATGTGCTGAGTCCGTTCCAGCGGCACCAGGCGCAGTTCGTCGACCGGGTGATTTACCTGGAGAAGGTGATCGCGTGGGCGCAGGCGAGTAAGGCTGAGGTCTTGACTGAGGCGTGGGATTACACCACTAACAGTGCTGAGACCGGGTGTCCCCAGGCCGGTTCGCAGCATGAGCACGACTGGGATGCGACCTTCGCCGCTCAGCAGGGCCTGGTCGCCGAAATGGCCTGTGCGCTGCGCATCCCGGCCGGGACCGCGTCTGGCCTGTTGCGGGAGAGCCGGGTGCTGGTGGAGTCCCGGCCCGAGACCCTCGATGCTCTCCGCACTGGGGAGATCTCCCTGCGGCATGCCCAGCGGCTGCTCGACCAGCTCGATTCCGTCTCCGAGCCCGCCCGCGCCGAGTTGGAGGCGGTGTTGCTGCCGCACGCTCGCAAACTCACCGCGACGCAGTTCGATGGAAAAGCTCGCAAGCTGCGGGAGCGGTTCCACCCCGACAGCATCACCGTTCGCCGCACCCGGTGTCTGGCCGATCGCCGGGTGCAGTTCTTCCCCGACAAGGACGGCATGGCGACCTTGTGGTTGCGGGCGGCCGGCGACGACGTGCAGAGTATCTATACCCGCGTCACCGATGCTGCGATCAGTCTGCAGGGCCCCGATGAGCCCCGCACCCTCAGCCAACTCCGCGCCGATGCCGCCATTGACCTGCTCCAGCAGGGCGTCACCGGCAGCGGCCTCGGCGCCGGCCTCACCGCCAACGTCAACATCACCGTCCCCGTCCTCACCCTGATGGGTCAGAGTGAGGAACCCGGCGAGCTCGAAGGGTACGGGCCGATCGATCCGGAGACGGCCCGCCGGCTGGCTGGGACCGCGACGAGTTTTCTGCGCGTCCTCACTCACCCGCACACCGGCATCGTCCTCGACGTCAGCTCCACCCCGTTCCGCGTGCCGGCGGCGCTGAAGAAATACCTGCGCCTACGCGATGGAACCTGCCGCTTCCCCGGCTGCAACCGCTCCGCCGGCCATTCTGACCTTGACCACACCATAGATAAACAATTCGGCGGCCCCACCACAGCCACCAACCTCCACTTCCTCTCGCCCGCCCACCACAACCTGAAGCACTTCTCCGATTGGAAAGCCACCGCCGATCCCGACGGCACCGTCCACTGGACCAGCCCCGCCGGCAAGCACTACGCCACCGACCCCGCCACCCGCATCAACCCACCGCAACAACAACAGGCAGCAGTCCCACCCGAACCACCAGCCCCACCGCCGCCCGACCCCTGGAACACCCCCTCGAACACCGACTGGAACCTCGACTGGAACCTCGACGACTCTAATCCGCTACCGTTCTGACCGCTGAGCGGCGATACTGACCGTGCTTCGCGGCGGCCTCGGCTTCGGTCTCAACCTCATGCAAGACCGCAAACACATCCGTCCTGCACATGTACATTGCTGGCATGCACCGCTATTAGGTATTGCCTACTACCAGTCCTAGGGTAGTAGTCATGACGCCCACACCGAACACGCCGGCCTTGCCGCAAGACGCGCAGTCCTTGCGCGGGGTGCTGCCCATGCTAATCCTGAGCCAACTGCGTCTGGCTGAGTCGTACGGCTATGAACTCGTGGTGCGGCTGCAGAACATTGGGCTCAGCGACCTCTCGACCGGCACGGTCTACCCGGTGTTGTCGCGGCTCGAGCAGGACGGCTCGCTCACCAGTTGCCTGGTGGCGTCCACGGCTGGCCCGGCCCGCAAGTACTACGCACTTAGCCCGGCCGGGGATGCAACTCTCGCGCTGGCGACGGCACGATGGCATGCCCTCATCGCCATCGTGCAGACCGGCCAGACTGCCACCCCCGCAGAAGAACCACTCCGAGAGGATCAGAAATGAACACCCAAACCACCGAGACCCAATCCACGTTCGGAGTCTGGCGTCGCCGGGAGTCCTACCTGTTCCGGCTCGACCTCTGGCTTGAAGAACGCGTGTCCTTGCGCGAACGTCGATCGATTCTGCGGGAGATTCGCGACAATATCAAAGCGGATGCCGCAACCCGCGGCATCGACACTGCGCTCGACTCGCTTGGCTCACCCCGCGCCCTGGCCCGAAGCTTCGCCGAAGACGGCCGCGGCAACCGGCCATCCTGGAATCGGGCAATCTACTGGTTCACCGGCCTGCTGGTGCTCTGGTGGACCCTAGCCTTCGTTTACACGGCCGGCATGCTGTCGGCCCTGATCTCCAGCGGAGCGGAGTCGGCCGAGTCCTACTTCCTCGGGCTGCCGGTATCGGCTTTCAATCGTGAGTCCGGAATCGGCATCGGCTGGGAAGCCTCCTCTGCCGTTGCCTACATTCCGCTGATGGTCATGGTCGTTGCCGCCATCATCGCCGGGCGGCTGTGGCGCGTGCGGATCGGTCGCCGATAGTCGGCCCAGGGCAGTCGCGTATTATGGAACGAGTGAATGAGACCCTGCCTCCGTGCCCTGAATGCTCTAGTGACCTGTCCTACGAGATGGGCGCCCTGCTGGTTTGCCCGCTCTGCGCCCACGAATGGTCGAATGAACCGGTTGAAGAAGAGCAGGAAGCCGTCGTCAAGGACGCCTTCGGTACCATCCTGACGGACGGCGACACCGTGTCGATCATCAAGGACCTCAAGGTCAAGGGTCAGGCACTGTCGATCAAGGTCGGCACCAAGGTGCGCAACATTCGCTTGGTCGACCCGGTCGACGGCCACGACATCGACTGCAAGGTCGACGGTTTCGGTTTCATGCAGCTCAAGTCCAGTGTGGTCAAGAAGGTTTAAGTGAGCCGGTCGTGACGTGTCAGATTTGCGGTGCCTGGCTGCCGGTTGGTGCCATGTTCTGCGGCGAGTGCGGTAGCTCCCGATCGGCCACCGTGGAATCCCGCAAGCGCCCGGATCCGCGCCCGAACGACACGACCATCATCGCGCGCCTCCCGCACAAGGCCACGATCATCTCCGTTCCGATTCCCGCACTCGTGCCCGTGCCGGTGCGCGCGGCCGCCGCAGTGACGAACGTTCCCCCCGCAGCATCGACGCTGCCGAGCAGCGCGACCTTCGTTTTGACCTTCAGCACCGGTCGGAAAGTGTCCGTGCAGGGGTCGGGCCTAATCGGGCGCAAGCCCCTGCCTCAACCCGACGAGATCTTCGACGACCTCATTCGGGTAGCGGATGCTGACCGCTCGGTCTCCAAGACTCACCTCGAGTTCGGCCAGCACGACGGCGAATTCTGGGTCAGCGACCGGGTCTCCGGCAATGGCACCGTCATTCGCCGGCCCGGCGAAACGGCCGAGCCGCTCGAACCGGGACGACGCTACGTGCTGCCGCGCGGCACGCGAGTCGAGATCGCCGACCACTCATTCACCGTCGCCTGAACCGTTAGCCGCGGCGGGTCACTCCTCCACCGGTGACCCGGACGCAGATTACGCACGGATGGCTCTCGCACTGCCCGCGTGAAGCTGATCCTCTGCTCTGATGGTCCTGTGTCGACCGTTGACGAGAACCTCAGCCTGCCGCCAGCGTCGGCCGCGCCGCCACCGGCCGGATTTCCGCTTTTCGCCACCGTGGCGCCACTGGCTGCCGCCGGCCTGATTTGGTCGATCACCGGGTCAGCGTTCGCGCTGATCTTCGCCGTACTCAGCCCGCTCATCGCGGTCGCCAGCATGGTCGACGCGCGGCGCACCGGGCGCAAACGCCGCCGGACCGAAACCGCCGCACAGGCCGAGGCCGTCACGGTGCTTCGGCTGGCGATCACCGAACGCCAGGCCCGCTGGAGGGAGTCCGCCTGGCAGCAGACTCCCTCGGCCAGGGACATCGTGCTCGGCCGTGCCGCTGCCGCGCGCTGGAGGCAAACGGATGCCACGCTCGTCACCCTGGGCTGTGGCCCGGCTCCGAGTGGCATACGGCTGGGCGGGGCGACCTCCCCGAACGACCATCGAGAACTTCGGGACTGGGCCGCGACCATCAAAGACGCTCCGATCGTCGTCGACCTGATGCACGGACTCGGCATCGTGGGTGCTGCGCCCCTTCCCGAAGCCCTGGCTCGGGCGGTGCTCGTACAACTGTGCTTTGCGCTGCCGCCGACCGACGTTGGCTTGGATCTGGACCCCGGCCCCGGGTGGGAGTGGGCAGCCGCGTTTCCACACGACGACGTGTCACCAGCGGCTCGATGCATAGTGCTGCATCAGGCGACGGCGGGAACGCCTGCCCGCACCGCGCGCGATCTCGGCCAAGGGCGACTGTTGGTCGCTGTCGCAACCCGGCTCGACGATCTGCCGCCGGGTTGCGGGACCGTCGTGCGGGTGATCGGTCCCGGCCGAGCGCAGCTGATCCGATCGCCGAATCGGGCGCCGGCCATCGATTTCTTCCCGGAACTGCTGACCCGGGCCGCGGCCGCCGACTTTGCGGTGGCGCTCGCCCGGCAGGCAAGAGATGCCGGCCTCGTCACTTCAGCCGGGGCGATCCCGGTCGGCGTTACCCTAACCGACCTGCTCGCCGTAACCGCCGCCGCCGACCCGTCCTCGGTCACCCCGACCGGCCTGGGTTGCGTGATCGGAGTCGGACCCGCAGGGCCGGTACACATCGATCTGGTGCGAGCCGGACCGCACGCCATCGTGGGCGGCACGACCGGCAGCGGCAAGAGTGAGCTCCTGACGACCTGGGTGGCGTCCCTGGCCGCAGCCCATTCAGCCGACCAGGTGAATTTCTTACTCGTTGACTTCAAGGGCGGTGCCGCGTTTGCGCCCCTCGGCAGGCTTCCGCACTGCGTCGGGCTCATCACCGACCTCGATTCCCAGACTGCTGCCCGCGCCCTGGCCAGTCTGGGGGCCGAACTGCGCTTTCGAGAGCGGATGCTCAGCACGGCTGGCGCGCGGGATCTGACCGAACTCGAGCATCCGCTGCCCCGGCTGGTCATCGTTGTCGATGAATTCGCGACCATGCTGGGGGCCTTTCCGGAGTTGCACGCCCTGTTCGTCGACATCGCTGCGCGCGGGCGGTCGCTCGGAGTGCACCTGATTCTGTGCACTCAACGACCGGCCGGGGTGGTGCGTGATGCCCTGATGGCCAACTGCAGTCTGCATCTGTCTCTGCGGGTCAACAACCGGGCTGACAGCCAGGCCCTGGTCGGAACGGATGCTGCGGCCACCTTGGATCCGAATCAACCCGGCCGGTGCGTGATCGCCACCGATACCGCCGAGCCCGTGCTCTGCCAGGTCGCCTCCACCGGCGAAAGCGACATTCTGGAGATTGCGGCGCGTTTCTCTGGCGGCACCGCACCGCGGCGCCCGTGGCTGGATGCGCTTCCGACGCTGGTGACCGAGGCCGATCTGCGCCGGATCGCCGGCGAGGGTGCTCCGGCTCCCGGCTACCCCCTCGGTCTGCTGGACGAACCCGACAGTCAGCGGTACCGGGTGTTCGCCTACGTTCCCGAGCTCGATGGCCACCTGCTCGTCGTGGGCGGGTCCGGCTCGGGCAAGTCCACGCTGCTGTGCCACCTCGCTCGGGTGGCCGAATGTCCGGGTGATGCCCCGGTTGCCGTGGATCGAGTGAGCGCTGATGTCGAGGCGACCTGGGACGCACTGGAACGGGTGAGCGCGCTCATAGAAAGCGGGCAGCAGACCGCAGCGCTGCCGCGACTGTTGCTGCTCGATGACTTCGATTCGGTCTTGGCGCGCTGGCAGCCGGATCATCGACTTGCCGCCGCCGATCTGCTCACCGGGTTGCTGCGCGACGGCCCTGCCGCCGGCGTGCACCTCGTCGTCGCCGTGCAGCGGCTGACCAGCACGGTTCCCGGACTCGCCTCACTCTGCCCGAGCACACTGCTGCTCAAGCTCCCCAGCGTGCAGGATCACCTCGCCGCGGGCGGATTGTCGGCCAACTACCACGCCACCCTGCCGGCCGGCGGGGGAGTCTGGCACAACACCCGCGTGCAACTGCTGGCGCCGTTGCCGTTGCAGCTCACCCCGCTCGCCCGGTCGACCGCACAGTTGCCCGAACACGGCCCGCTGCTCGTCGTATCGTCATCTCCGGCGCGCACCGCCGCGCGACTGCGCGCTGTGCTGGGGGTGCCGGTGGTGGAGTTGGCGGGAACGACCGCGCCGGCAGCATCCGCCCTGATCAGCGTCGAAACCGGTCAAACGGATGCCCCCGGCCGGCTGGTCGTCGTCGGTGACGCCGAAACGTGGCAGGCGCACTGGACCCTGCTGACCCGGCTGCGTGGTCAGACTGCCGGCAGCCGGGCCAGCATCGTCTTCGATCGGTGCGGCCTGTCGGATTTTCGGATGGTCAGCCACAGCCGTCAGTTGCCGCCGCCGCTGGCTCCCGGGCGCGGACGAGTGTGGGTGCTGCACCCCGACGGTGACCTGACCCGGGCGATCCTGCCAGAACCGGACGGCGGCCAAGTGAGCAGCTAGAGGAGCACCTCGGCGAGCGGCCGGTGCGTCATTCCGTGGGCGAGCGCGACCGGGGCGCTGATCAGGCGGCCGCCGAACACGTTGAGTCCCTGCGCCAGCGCGGCATCGGCGCGCAGCGCGTTCAGCCAACCGAGCGTCGCGAGGGCCCGCACATACGGCAGCGTCGCATTCGTCAGGGCATAGGTCGAGGTGTGCGGCACAGCGCCGGGCATATTGGCGACACAGTAGAACAGGGATCGGTGCACGGTGAAGGTGGGGTCGGCGTGAGTGGTCGGATGGCTGTCGGCAAAGCAGCCGCCCTGGTCAACGGCGATGTCCACGAGCACGCTGCCCGATTTCATGCGTGACACCAGCTCGTTGCTGACCAGCTTGGGGGCCTTCGCGCCGGGAATGAGCACCGAACCGATCACCATATCGGCCTCCATGACAGCTTTGTCGATCTCGAAGCTGTTCGAGGCGATGGTCTTGACCCGGCCGAAGTGCAGGGCGTCGATCTCACGCAGCCGAAACAGATTCGTATCGAGCACGGTCACCTCCGCGCCGAGGCCGAGCGACACCTGCATCGCAGCGGTCCCGGCGACACCGCCGCCGAGCACGGCGATCTTGGCCGGATGCGTGCCGGGAACCCCTGGCACCAGCAGGCCGGGGCCACCGTTCGGTTTGAGCATGGCATTGGCACCCACAATGGGTGCGAGTCGACCGGCGACCTCGCTCATGGGCGCGAGCAGCGGAAGCGCGCGGGAGGGCAACTGCACAGTTTCGTAGGCGATCGCGGTGACCTGACTCGCGAGCAGGGCCCGCGTCAGGTCGGGTTCGGCGGCGAGGTGCAGGTAGGTGAACAGCACCAGATCGGCCCGAAAATAGCCGTATTCGCTCGCTACCGGTTCTTTCACCTTGAGCAGGAGGTCGGCGGCCGCCCAGACGCTCGCGGCGTCCGGCAGAATCGTCGCACCGGCCGAGCGATACTGCTCATCGCGGATCGAGGACCCCACCCCGGCACCGGCCTGAACCATCACTTCGTGACCGTGCGACACCAGGTCGTGCACCCCCGCCGGGGTGATCGCGACCCGAAATTCATTATTCTTGATCTCGGTGGGAACTGCGATTCTCATGGTGTTCCTCTCTCGCTCCTGGCCACCACCCTAGTCTCGGTGAACCGACGATTTCGCGGGCGAATATTGCAAGTATGTGCTGATTTCGTGACAAATCGGTTCCAAAATCAATGCTTTGAACACTTTTAGGTGTAATTACCGCCGATATGTGCAACTATCGACCAACTCGCAACGTCGTGAGCCTTGACCGTGCGCGTGCCCAAAATGCTAGGAGAACCAGATGAAGTCCAAGCCGCTGCCCGCTGATCCCATGATCCGCCAGCTCATTCGTCAGGCGCAGAACTCGCAACTGGGTCGTCGAACGCTGCTGGCCGGGGCCGGTGCCGGTGCCACCGCGTTCGCGCTCGCCGCGTGTTCCTCCGGCGCCACGGCCAAACCCACCGCCGCGGCCGACACCTCGGCCACCGACAAGTCCATCCGCTGGGATAACTGGGCGCTCTACATTGATGTGGACGACGCCGGCAGCTACCCAACGCTTGCGGCGTTCAAGGCGCAGACCGGCATTTCGGTCAAGTACACCGAGGCCGTCGACGACAACAACTCCTACTACGGCAAAGTCAAGGACCAGCTCGCCCTCGGCCAGGACATCGGTGCCGATGTCGCCTGCCTGACCGACTGGATGGTCAGCCGCATGATCCGATTCGGCTACACCCAGGAACTCGATCACGCCAACATTCCCAACCTGGCCAATCTGCTGCCGTCGCTGCAGGACGTCGACTTCGACCCGGGGCGGGCCATGAGTGTGCCGTGGCAGGGTGGCTTCGCAGGCCTGGCTTGGAACAAGGAGAAGTATCCCCAGGGACTCAAATCGGTCGAAGACCTGTGGGCTCCCGACCTGAAGGGGCGCGTCGGTGTGCTCTCCGAAATGCGCGACACGATGGGCCTGATCATGCTCGACCAGGGCGTCGACATCTCCGGCGACTGGGGCGAAGACGAGTTCACCGCGGCCATCGACGAATTCAAGAAGCAGGTCGCCGACGGTCAGATCCGAAACATCAAGGGCAACTCTTACAAGGAAGACCTCGCCAACGAAGACACCCTCGCCGCCATCGTCTGGTCCGGCGACATCGTGCAGCTTAACGCCGAAAACGGCGACAAATGGGGCTTCATCGTTCCTGAGAAAGGTGGCACCCTCTGGAATGACAACTTCGTTGTGCCGATCGGCTCGCCCGCCAAAAAGAGCGTGGAACAGCTGATCAACTACTACTACGACCCGGCCGTTGCCGCCGAGGTCGCCGCCTACGTCAACTACATCACCCCGGTCGCCGGTGCCAAGGAAGCCATGATGGCCATCGACCCGGCGTTGGCTGAAGACCCGCTGATCTTTCCCGACGATGCCACCCTCGCCAACGCCTACGTTTTCCGCGGTCTCGACGGCACCGAAGAGCAGACGTTCAACGCCCAGTTCCAAGCGATCCTGCTGGGCGCAGCCTGATGGCCGTCGGTGCGTTCGCCGATCGTGGTGCTGACCTGGAACTGGTCGGCATTGAAAAACGTTTCCCCGGGTTCACCGCCATTGAAAATCTCAACCTCACCATTCCGGCCGGATCATTCTTCGCGCTGCTGGGCCCCTCCGGCTGCGGAAAAACGACGACCCTCCGCCTCGTCGCCGGACTGGAAGAACCGACCAGCGGCCGCATCCTGATCGGTGGAACGGATGTGACGAATCAGAAATCCTTCCAGCGTCCGGTTAACACCGTGTTCCAGAGCTATGCGCTGTTTCCGCACATGACCGTGCTGGAGAACGTCGCCTTCGGGCTGCGCCGACGCAAAATCGAAGGCCCCGTGGCCAAGGCGCACGAGGCGCTGCTCCTGGTGGAGCTCGACCACCTCGCCCACCGTAAACCGCAGCAGCTGTCCGGCGGGCAGCAGCAGCGCGTGGCGCTGGCCCGCGCGATCGTCAACCGGCCGGCCCTGCTCCTGCTCGATGAGCCGCTCGGCGCCCTCGATCTCAAACTGAGGCGTCAGATGCAGCTCGAGTTGAAAACCATCCAGGAAGAGGTTGGCCTGACCTTTCTGCACGTGACCCACGACCAGGAGGAGGCCATGACCATGGCCGACACCATCGCGGTCATGAACAAGGGCCGAATCGAGCAGATGGGTGAGCCGCAGCAGCTCTACGAACTGCCCAAGACCGCGTTCGTCGCTAACTTTCTCGGCCAGTCCAACCTGTTCACAGGTCCGGTCGTTGGCACCACGAGTACCGCCATCGCCGTCGACGTCTCCGGGCAGAAGATCGTGGTGCCGCTGGAGCGAGCGCACCGAGTGTCGGGCGAAGTCACCATCGGAGTGCGTCCCGAGAAACTCACCCTGCACGCTGAAGCACCGCTCCAGGACCCCGGCCGCAACGTGATGGGCCCCGGTCGGGTCATCGATGTGTCGTTCAGCGGGGTCAGCACGCAGTACCTGGTCGATGTGCCGGGTGTCGGCACCCTGGTGGTATTTGCCCAGAACATGGCTTTCGGCCCGGCCGCGCACGTCGGTGCCACCTGTTGGCTCAGCTGGAACGTCGACCACGGCTTCGGTCTCGACGACGATCCCGCCCAGAGTCCGAGATTCGAAGCCGACCTCGACACCAAGACAATCGCCCAGCAGCGTCGGTCATCGCTGCTCACGGAGCTCGAGGAGGCCTGAGATGGCCTTTGCCGCATTCTCATCCACGACCGCGCCGTCCGCCGATCCGGCCGCCAGGCGCCGCAGCCCGGTAGCCTTGTTTCTGCTGCTACCGGGCATCCTCTATCTGGTGCTGTTCTTTCTCACCCCGCTGGTGTCGCTGCTGCTGACCTCGTTCCAGGCGCCGCGGGAGTTCGGTGATATTGGTCAGTACCATTACGCCTTCCGCTGGCAGAACTACGTCGAAGTGGTCACGACCTACTGGCCGCACATTGTGCGTTCGTTCAGTTACGCGCTCGCGGCGACGTTCTTCGCGCTTCTGATCAGCTACCCGCTGGCCTACTTCATCGGGGTCAAGGCGCGAAGATGGCCGCTGCTGCAGAGCCTCATGCTCGTTCTCGTGATCGCGCCGTTCTTCATCAGCTTTCTGCTGCGCACCCTGGCCTGGAAGCAGCTGTTCTCGGACGAGTCCTTCGTGGTTCAGTCGCTCAAGGCCCTGTCGCTGCTGGCGCCGGAAGCGCACGTGACCGGCACCGCGTTCTCGGTGATCTTCGGTCTCACCTACAACTTCATCCCGTTCATGACCCTGCCGCTCTACACGACCCTGGAGCGGCTTGACGTGCGCTACCTTGAGGCCGGCAGCGACCTGTACGCGAGCCCGTTCCACGTGTTCCGCAAGGTCACCATCCCGCTGTCGATGCCCGGTATCGTCGCGGGCACGCTGCTCACCTTCATTCCGGCGGCGGGCGACTATATCAACGCCAGCCGGGACTTTCTCGGCGGTACCGGCACCCAGATGATGGGTAACGTGATCGAAGCCAACTTTCTGGTGCTGCAGAACTTTCCCGCCGCTGCGGCCCTGTCGATCATTCTGATGACCGTGATCCTGGTGATCGTAAGCATCTACGTCAAACGATCCGGAACGGAGGAGCTGCTGTGAAAGTCTCCCTCGGCAAATGGTTGCTGCCCGTTTACAGCGCCCTGGCCCTGCTGTTCCTCATGATTCCGATCGGGTACACCTTCGTCTATTCCTTCAACGACTCGCTCAAGTCGAACATCACCTGGCAAGGCTTCACCTTCGACAAGTGGCTGAACGTCTGCAATCTGCAGAACGGAGCCGTCTGCCAGGCCTTCGGCAATAGCCTGTTCATCGGGGCTGTCGCCACCATCGTTGCGACCACGCTCGGCACCATGATCGCGATCGCCATCGTGCGCTACCGGTTCAAGTTTCGATCCCAGACCAGCTTGCTGCTGTTTCTGCCGATGGCGACCCCGGAGGTCGTGCTCGGTGCCGGACTGGCCGCACAGTTCTTGTCGGTCGGGGTGCCGAAGGACATGCTGACGATCATTCTCGCGCACACCATGTTCTGCATCAGTTTCGTGGTGGTCACGGTCAAGGCCCGGGTTGCGAGCCTCGACCCGGCGCTCGAAGAGGCCGGTCGCGACCTCTACGGTTCGGCCGCGCAGGTGTTCGCCCGCATCACCTTTCCGCTGCTGCTGCCGGGTATTCTCGCGGCCGCTCTGCTGTCGTTCGCCCTGTCCTTCGATGACTTCATCATCACGAACTTCAACTCCGGCGCGGTGTCGACCTTTCCGAAATACATCTACATTTCGGCGGCCCGCGGCATCCCGGCTGAGGCCAACGTGCTCGCCTCGGCCGTGTTCATCATTGCCATCGTCGTGGTCGTGACGGTGCAGGTGACGGGAGCGGCCAAGGCGCGGCGCCTGGCCAGGCCCAGCTAGTCGCGAGGGCGCAGGCCTTGGCGGTGGAGCTCCGGCGCCAGCTCGAGCGCCTCGGCCGGGGACAGCCGGCGCGGTGCGGGCAGCGCGCCGCGCGGCGTGTGCGCTCCCACTCGGAGTGCATCACCCAGTCGCAGGCCGACCGCCCCGATGGCACCCTGCTCCGGCGCTACCATCGGGCCGAGCGGTAACACCATCGGGAGTGGATGCACCGAGTGCGGCGCCGTGCGGGTCAGCAGGATGCCGCGTTCGACGGCGCATTCCCTGGCCACCCGGAGCTGGCCGTTGGCGAGGTAGCGCAGCCCCCTGTGCTCCAGCTTGGAACTCCACCGTGACGTGCCGAAGGCCAGGTCGTGCGCGTCGACGGCCACGACGGTGAGCCCACGCGTCGCCGCATCGAGGGCCACCCCGGCCCCGGTGACGCCGAGGCCGACGACGAGCAGGTCGATGACCCGGCCGTCAGCCGCTTCGGCCAGTTCGCGCTCGCGGCCGGAATCCCTGCGGGGTGCGCCTGCCGGGCAGCGATCTGCGCGGAGGTTTCCTCCCAGCTCTGCTCGACATCGTCGGCGCCAGCAACGTGACGATCGATGCTGAGGCTCGGGTATGGAACACCGGCGGCAAGTCCACCCCCGATCTGATTCGGCTGCGCTCCGGAGACGGGCACGCTGCCCCGGACGCCATCGTGACTGCGGGCAGTCACGAGCAGGTGGTCGAGATCATCACGCTGTGCTCGCAGCATCGAATAGTCCTGGTTCCGTTCGGCGGCGGCAGCTCGGTGGTCGGCGGCCTGGGCGTGGTCCCGGTCGGTCGGGGCAATGACTTTGCGTGTCAGCTGGGGATCCCCGGCGACGTCGGGCCGGGCGCCCTCAACGTGATTGCGCCCGACCGTTCCGAACCCGGTCAGACGTAGCTGGCGCGAATTTCCCCGACCGGCCGGCCACCGCCGGTCACGGTGAGTCCGAGCTCGGGCAGTAACTCATCTACATCCGCTCGTTTGATGGCACCGGAGTCGGCGAGCAGACCTACGGCGACGGCCGCTGCGGCGCGCAGGTTACCGTCCAGAATCTTCAGCGCCACGGTGGTGCCGTTTTCGGCGGCGGCCACCATGATGCCCTCGGCACCGCCCTTCACGAACAGGCCGAGCCGGTCGATGACGATGCTGTCGGAGTGCCCGGGGCCGGCCACGACCCACCCGTTGGCACGCACCGCTTCGGCCAGAAAACCGGCCTCACGGTAGATCGCAAACGGCGAGTTGGACTTGCTCGTGGCGATGCGGGCGATGCCGCGGGCCAGGCCGGTAAGCGAAATGGCGTGCACGGGCGCGCCGCAGCCATCAATGCCCGAGACCAGCGGACGTTCGCCGGTGAACCGTTCGAGCACGTCGAGAATGCGTTTTTGCAGCGGATGTTCCGGCTGCAGATAACCCTCGATCGCCCAGCCGTTCTGCTGGCAGGCGACGAGCATCGCCGCGTGCTTGCCCGAGCATTCCATGTATACCGGAGCCTTGCCGGCTCCGAGTCGCACCAGGGCGTCCCGCGCGGCGGAGTCGATCGGCCAGGCGGCCGGGCAGGCGAGCGCCGTTTCGGGTACTCCGGCCCGGCTGAGCAGCCCGCGCACCAGTGCGACGTGTTCTGGCGTACCGATGTGACTCGCGGTCGCGATCGCAGCATCCGCTCCCCGCAGGGCGACACCGCTCGCCATGACCGCGACAGCCTGAAACGGTTTCATCGCCGAGCGCGGAAAGACCGGGCTGGTGACATTGCCGAGGGCACGCAGCACCTCACCGTTGGTACCGAGCACGATCGCCGAACCGGCGTGCCTGGATTCGACGAACCCGCTGCGTTCGACGACGGCGAGTTCGACGGAATCGTTGACCGTGAAGGTTTCAGTGGTCACGTTAGAGTGCGGCGATCGCATCGTCGATCACCGAGAGGGCGTCGATGATGAGAGCATCGGACAGCGCGAGGCTCGGCAGGAACCGCAGCACGTTGCCGTAGGTTCCGGCTGTGAGCAGCAGCACGCCGTGCTGGCTCGCGTAGGCGGAGATGGCGGTCACCGCAGCGGCGTTCGGGACCTTCGTCGTGTCGCCGGTACCGGGCTGCACGAGTTCGATCGCCATCATGGCGCCGCGACCGCGGATCTCGCCGATGATGTCGTACTTGTTCTTCAGTGCGGTCAGGCCAGCGGTGAGGGACTTTTCGATGCGCTGCGCTTCGGCCAGCAGGTTGTTGGCCTCGATCGCGTCGAACACGGCGATCGCCGCAGCACAGGAGACGGGGTTGCCGCCGAAGGTGCCGCCGAGCCCGCCGGGCTGGGAGGCGTCCATGATGTCGGCGCGGCCGGTGACGGCGGCGAGCGGAAAGCCGCCGGCGATGCCCTTGGCGGTGAGCACGAGGTCGGGGATCCAGCCGAAGTGCTCGCTCGCGTAGTACTTGCCGGAGCGGGCCATGCCGCTCTGAATTTCATCGGCGATCATTACGACACCGTTGGCGGTGCACCAGTTCTGGAGCGCGGGCAGGTAGCCGTCCGCTGGCACCATGAAACCGCCCTCGCCCTGAATGGGTTCGACGACCAGGCAGGCCAGATCGGATGCCCCGATCACCTTGTCGAGGTAGGCGATGGTGCGAGCAGCCGCTTCAGCGCCGGACAGACCGTCGTGATACGGGTAGGAGCTCGGGGCGTGGTAGACGTCGCTGGCGAGTGGGCCGTAGCCGGTGGCGTACGGCATGGCCTTGTAATTCATGGCCATGGTCAGCACGGTGCGGCCGTGGTAGGCGTGGTCGAGCACCGCGACGGCACGACGGCCGGTGTACTTGCGGGCGATCTTCACGCCGTTCTCAACGGCTTCCGCGCCGGAGTTGATGAGCACGCTCTTCTTGGCGAAGTCACCGGGAGTGTGCTCGGCGAGCAGCTCGGCGACGCGAACGTACTCTTCGTACGGCGTGACGGTGAACAGGGTATGGATGAAGTCTTGGGACTGTTCGACGGCGGCCGCGACGACACTGGTCTCGGTGTGGCCGATCGTGGTCACACCGATGCCGGCACCGAGGTCGATGAACTGGTTGCCGTCCACGTCGACCAGAATCGCGCCGTTGGCCTTGGCAATGTAGACGGGCAGCATGGAACTGACCCCGTCGGAGACGACCGCCCGACGCCGCTCATGCAACGCCGCCGAGATCGGACCGGGGATGGCCGTGACGATCTTTCGTTCTTGCGTGACAGAGTACGCGGTGGCGGTGGCAGAGTTTGTGAGGGTGTCAGTCATGATTCCCCTACTGTACCTAATAGTGCTGTACCGACCATGGGCGCGGTGTTCCTGAGTTCGCCTGCAAGAATCTTTGAGAGCAAGGGGAGAAGCATGAACGGAGTGCACGAATATGCGGTGCGGGTTGAGTGGACCGGCAATCGCGGCACCGGAACCAGCCACTACAAGGCCTATGGACGTGACCATCTGATTTCACCGGCCGGTCGGGCATCCGCTGAGAAGGTGCCGATTCTGGGCTCGTCCGACTCGACCTTTCACGGTGACAACGACCGGTGGAATCCGGAGGAGCTGCTGCTCGCGGCGCTCAGCCAGTGCCACCTCTTGTCGTATCTGCACGTGGCGGTCCGCAATGGAATCACGGTGACGGCGTATACGGATGCCCCGGTCGGCACCATGGAACAGGTGGCCGGCGGTGGCCACTTCACGGCGGTCACCCTGCGGCCCCGCGTGACTATTACCGACCCCGAACAGGTGGAGTTCGCGCAGTCGCTGCACGCCGAGGCCGCCCTCGCATGCTTCATCGCGGCGTCGGTGAACTTTCCGGTCGGGCACGAGCCGGTCACGGTCGCCTGACGCGTAGTGCGTCGCCGAGCCGTGAGTTTGAGGCGATTTCAGCGCTGAAATGGCCTCAAACTCACGGCTCGGTGGTTGAAACTCACGGCTCGGCCGGGGACCAAGATTCTGCATGGCACGGTACTGCGGTTTGCGTAGTAGTGTGGGATCCGTTGAAGGCCTGCGTGTGCGCCCCGACCGATGAAGGAGATACCGATGGATACCACCCAACTACTGAAGGGGGTGCTCGATATGGCCGTCCTGGCCGTGATCGTCGACGACGACGGCTACGGCTATGACATTGTGCGTCGGTTGCGCGCCGCCGGACTCGATGAGGTCGGTGACGCGTCGGTCTACGGCACCCTGCGCCGGCTGTACAGCGCCGGGGCGCTGTCGAGCTATGTCGTGCCGTCGGACGGCGGGCCGCACCGCAAGTACTACGGAATGAACGCGAACGGCCGGGCCATGCTCGCCGAACAGCGCTCGAACTGGACCCACTTCGCAAATACCCTCACCCAGTTGCTCGAGAAGCCGAAACCCACCGCCCACCTACGCCCGATCGGTGACAACACATGAGCGAAACAATTACGACTCCCCAGTCCATTCGTGAGTTCGCCGCGGCCGTGCGATCGGCACTGAGCGACCTGCCGGCCGACGATGTCGATGACCTCACCGACGGCCTCGAGGCCGACCTCACGGAGCAGGCCGCCGACGTCAATGCCGGCGATGCGGCTGCGCCCAACGTCGATCTCGGCGATCCGGTCGCCTATGCCGACGAGTTGCGCGGCGCTGCCGGGCTTCCGGTGCGGGGCACGACGCCCGAAGTCCGGGTGCCGCGGCTTGGCCGGCTGCGCATCAGGATCGGCGAGGCGCGGGCTGGCGCGGCGCGGCGCATCTGCTCGAGTGTCGCCGGTGCGGCGCTGCTCGACTTTCTGCTGGTGTTGCGCCCCGTGTGGTGGGTGCTGCGCGGCTGGGTTGTTTATGCGGTCGTCGCAGTCCTCGCAGGCGGCGGGATCAGCACGGTGCCGACCGACCCGTTGCGGTGGGTCGTGCTCGCGGCTTTCGTGATTCTGAGTGTGCAGTGGGGTCGTGGCCGGTGGCTGCCTTGGCGCTGGCTTCCACGTTTTCGTGCCCTGGTCAGCGTGTGCGCGGTTCTCGTTCTGCCGATCGTGCTGTTGGCCACGGCGCACAATGCCGGAGCGCAGAACAGTGCGTACGTGGACTACAACCCGGCGCCAACGCCGGGACTGATGCAGAACGGCCAGGGAGTGACCAACGTGTTCGCCTATGACGCCGACGGCCAGCCGCTCACCGACGTGCAGTTGTTCGACCAGGACGGCCGCGCGCTCAACGTGGTCAACGACCCGGTCAATACCAACTACCTGACCCAGTTTGATGCCGCCGGCGACAAGGATATGGTCATGCCGAGCCTGCTGGTGCCGGGCGGCGGCGGCTGGAATGTGTTCCCGCTGCGGCTGGTGACCTCCGACGATGTCGACTACACCTACGACCATCTCGGGCAGGCCTTCCAAGCGGATGCCGCGCCCGCGCCGTTCCCGTTCGCCCAGGTGCGGCCGCTGGTCGAGCTTCCGGCGGTGGAAGAGTCGTCGTCCACGCCGGCACCCGCGTTATCGCCGGAACCGTCAGCCGCGCCCACGCTGTCGCCGGGACCGACGGCATCCGCTGCGCCGACGGCCGAACAATGATGCGCCGGTCCGAGGTACAGACCGTCATCAGCCCGTCGGCCGTCGACCTGCCGCCCACCCAGTCCGTTGACATAACTGCGTGGGCCGCCACGGGCGAATAGGCGCGAACCTCGACCTGACAGGATGGCACGGGTTAGGGTGGCACGAGGGGGAACCATGAGTCGACACGCCGCCCACGGGGCGCACAGCTGCACAGTTGCGCGAGCGCGATGGCTCGTCACGGGTGCAGGGATGATGGTGGTGGCTCTTGCCCTCATGGGCTGCGGTACCGCCGGCGAGCGCGTGGCCGGCACGGCGGTCAACCAGGTTGCTGACGCACTCACCGACCAACTGGACTCGCCGGTGTCGCGGGTGCGCGATGCGGAGTGGTTCGCGGCAACCTACATCCCAGACCTGAACTCGTCTGGCCGCGGTTCCACGGTCTACGCGGACACACTGGCGTGGAGTGGAAACTCACGGGACGACGCCGGCGCCCGCATCGAGGTTCGCATCCGGGTCGACGTTGAGGCTGAGACTGGCTATTTCGGATCCGGCCACGAGTCTGCAAGTTCCACGAAGTGCTTCCGCTATGAGGTCTTTGTCCGGCCGAACCCGGTACTCCGCCATGGCATCGCCTGTCCGAACGACCCGGAGATCATGATGCCCTCTGCGGTGCCGTTCCCTACTCTGCCCGACAACGCCGAGGACGTTCTCGCCGCGGTTCTCGCCGCAGCATCACCCACCAGCCTGGACGGAGACGTGCGCGCCGCCTTCCCGCAGGACTTCGTGACGGTTGACACGGATACCGTCGATGGCGATCTCCTGGCTGCCGTCGGTGTTTCGGCGGAGCGCGAGTGCATCGTGGGAGGGCGCGGTGCCGATGGTGTGGTGGAGTTCTGGGGCTACGATCCCACCTGGATCGAGCCCGGCGAACTGGGCTGTACGACGCGCATTGTGACGAGCCCGCCCCTGTAGTCGTCCCAAGCGTCAGGGAGCCGCCGACCCGTGAGTTTGAGGCGTCCCACGTTACCGAGCCGTGAGTTTGAGTCCATTTCTGGGCGAAAACGGGCCGATACTCACGGGTCGGTGCTGGAAACTCACGGCTCGGCGACGCAGGAACGACGCCGCTGGCTACTACGCGGGGTAGGCGGCCACCAGGGCGGTGAGGGCCTCTTCGATCACGGTCGCGGCATCGTCGATGAGCTCGTCGGAGATCACGACGCTCGGCATGATGCGCAGCACTGAGTCCCAACTGCCGGCATCGAGCACGATGACACCGTTTGTGGTCGCGTGCTTGATCACGGCGGTGAGCGCTTCGGGATAGGGCTTCTTGGTGCCGGGGTGCACGAGCTCGACGCCGAACATGGCGCCCTTGCCGCGCACCTCACCGACGATGGAGAACTTCTCGGCCCAGTCGCCGATGCGCGCCTGCAGCGCCTTCTCAACTCGCTTGGCTTCGCCGAGCAGGTCGTCGCGCTCGATCAGGTTGAACACCGCGAGGGCGGCCGCGGTCGAGACCGGGTTGCCACCGAAGGTGCCGCCGATACCGCCGGGCTGAACGGAATCCATGATGTCGGCACGTCCCGTGACGGCGGCGAGCGGGAATCCGCCGGCGATGCCTTTGGCCGTGGTGACCAGGTCGGGCACGACATCGTGGTGCTCGATCGAGTACCAGACTCCGGTGCGGGCGAGGCCGGCCTGGATCTCATCGGCTACGAAGACGATGCCGTTCTCGGTGCAGAATTCGCGGATGCGCTGGAAGTAGCCGGGCGCGGGAATAACGATGCCACCGTCGCCCTGGATCGGCTCGACGAAGAACGCCGCGATCTCGGTCGCGCCGATGTGAGTGGTGATGTAGTCGATGGTCTTCTCGGCCGCTTCGAGCCCGCTCAGGCCGTCGCGGAACGGGTAGCTCGTCGGCACGCTGTAGATCTCACCGGGGAACGGGCCCATGCCGGCTCGCTCCGGCCAGGGCCGATAGGTCATCGCCATGGTCAGGTTGGTGCGGCCGTGGAAGGCGTGGTCGAGAGCCACGATGGCGCGGCGACCAGTGAACTTGCGGGCGATCTTCACCGCGTTCTCCACGGCCTCGGCACCGGTGTTGACCAGAATCGAGTGCTTCTCAAAGTCGCCGGGGGTAATCTCCGCGAGCTTCTCCGCCACCGCCACATAATTCTCGTACGGCGTGACCGTGAACAGGGTGTGGGTCAGCTTCGCTGCTTGAGCGGATGCTGCCGCCGCGACATCCGGATGCGCGTGACCGATCGTGGTCACCCCGATACCGCAGCCGAGGTCGATGATCTGGTTGCCGTCGACGTCGACCAGGATGGCTCCGGCGCCGTGGTCCATATAGATATTGGCGAGGGTGCCGGCGCCGCGGGCGACGGTCTTCTCACGCCTGGCCTGCAGTTCAACCGACTTGGGGCCGGGAAGAGCCGTGACGAGTTTGCGTTGCTGGGGCACCGAATACGTTGCAGTCATTCGACCAGCCTATGACCGTCAGAGCATCAGACAAACCGCCGCTACAGGCGTTCGCGCGGAAACACCCGATGAGCGAGGCGATTGAGGGTACCGACCGGCGGCGATTCGTTGTAGGCGTTGGCCAATTCCTGACCGGACAGCTGGTGAATGGCCGCCATGATCTCATCCGTGGCCTGCCGGCGGGCCTTGCCGGAGGTAGCCGGGCCGTGGTGGCTGAGGTCGAGCGGTTCGCCGAAGGTGACGGTGACCTTGCGGATGCGCGGCACCGTGGTGCCGACTGGCTGAATCTCCTGGGTACCGATCAGTCCGACCGGAACGACAACGGCGCCCGTGGTGAGGGCGAGCCAGGCGACGCCGGTGCGTCCCTTATAGAGTCGTCCATCGAGCGAGCGGGTACCCTCCGGGTAGATCGCGAAGGCACCCTCGGTATCGAGCACGGAACGGCCGGCGTCGAGTGCGACCTGGGCGGCCTGCCCGGCTCCGCGTTCCACTCCGATGGCGCCGATCGCGGTGAAGAAGGTGCGGGACACCCAGCCCTTGAAACCGGTTCCGGTGAAGTAGGTCGATTTCGCCAGAAACTGCACGCGGCGGGTGGCGACGAGCGGAATGACGATGCTGTCGATGAATGACAGATGGTTGCTCGCGAGAATGACGCGACCGGTCGCCGGGATGTTCTCACGGCCGATGATCTTCGGCCGAAACACGATTCGTGCGACGGGCGCCATGATGCCGTAGCCGAGAAAATAGACGAATCCCGGGCGCTTGACCCGCTCCGGTTCGTCCTGCACGTCGTCAGGTGCGGCTTGCTCGTCACTGTCGATCGTGCTGGTTTCAGCGTTGTCATTGAGTTCTGCATCGGCACCAGTCACCCGTTGACACTACGCCACGACTGGCCAGCAACGAACATACGCCGCGCCCGGCACCTAGCATGGAGTTATGCGCAGAGTAATCATTCTCGGGTCTACCGGCTCGATCGGAACCCAGGCCCTGGACGTCATTCGCGCCAACCCAGAGCGGTTCGAGGTGGTGGGTCTGTCGGCCGGGCGCAACCGCGAACTGCTCGAGCAACAGGCGGCCGACTTCGCAGTCGACGACACCGCGCTCGGCGCCGACGAGGCCGAGCAGCTCGTTCGGGACGTCGAGGCCGATGTCGTGCTGAACGGCATCACCGGCTCGGTCGGTCTCGGCCCGACCTTGGCCGCGCTGAAGGCCGGGCGCACCCTGGCCCTGGCCAATAAGGAGTCGCTGATTGTCGGCGGCGACCTCGTGAAGAATCTTGCTGCGCCGGGGCAGATCGTGCCGGTGGACTCCGAGCACTCGGCGATCGCGCAGGCACTGCTCTCAGGAACAGCGGATGAGGTGCGTCGCCTCGTGCTGACGGCATCCGGTGGACCTTTTCGCGGTTTTAGTCGGGACCAGCTCGCCCGGGTGACCCCGGCGCAGGCGCTCGCGCACCCGACCTGGAACATGGGGCTCGTGGTGACCACGAACTCGGCGACACTGGTCAATAAGGGTCTGGAGATCATCGAGGCGCACCTGCTGTTCGACGTGGAGTACGACCGCATCGACGCCGTCGTGCACCCGCAATCCGTGGTGCATTCCATGGTCGAATTCGTCGACGGCTCGACGATCGCTCAGGCCTCACCCCCGGACATGCGGCTGCCGATTTCGCTGGGACTCGATTGGCCAAACCGGGTCGCCGCCGTCGGCGCCCCGATCGACTGGACCGTTCCGCACAGCTGGACCTTCGAACCGCTCGACGAAGCCGCTTTTCCGGCGGTCGAGCTGGCTAAGCGGGTCGGCCGTAAGGGCGGCACCTATCCCGCGGTGTTCAACGCGGCCAATGAGCAGGCCGTGGCCGCTTTTCACGCCGGACGCATCGGATTTCTGGATATCGTCGACACGGTGCTGCGCGTGGTCGAATCCCACGAACAGGGCGGCGAACTCAGTCGGGAGTCGCTCGCCGAGGGCGAACGGTGGGCGCGTGCCGCCGCGGATCGGCTGATCGACCAGCGCTAGTTACCAGTCAGTCGTCCCGGTCCTCACGTTGTTCTTTGGCCCGTTCCTTGGCGGCTTCCGCGGCTTTCTTGGCGGCTTCTTCGGCCTGTTCGGCGCGGTCCTTAGCGTTTTCGTCGTTCTGCTGCTGGGCGGCAGCTGCTGCCTCGGCCGCCGCCTGAGCTGCCGCCTCGGCGGCAACGGCGGCGGCGTCGATCTCAACGGTCAAGTCGCCCTGCACCAAATTGATCGCGGACTGAATCGAGGCCGAACGCTCAGCGCTGACCTGGCCGGAGGCGGCGGCCGTGCGCAGATTCGCCTGCATGGCGGTGAGCAGGGTCTGGGCGTTGCTGAAGTCTCCGGCGGCGGAGGCCTCGGTGATGGCCAGAATCTCGGTCTGCAAATTCTCGGCCGTTGCGGCCTGCAGGTTGACCGGGTCGGCCGTGCAGCCGGACAGTGGCAGGAGCAGCCCGACGGCCAGGGCCAGGGCTAGGGGCAGTCGCTTGCGTCGATTCACGGGTTCACGCTCTCTTGAAGCTCTTGAAGATGGGTGCCGAGAGTGCCGTCGACGGTCGGATAGTTCGGTGGCGCCACGGCGGGCGCCTCGGCTGGATTGATCAGGAACAGGGCCACGACGGCGAGGGCGATAAGGGTGAGCCCGCTTACGACCAGGACGAGCACTCGTCGGTGCGCGAGACGGCGCGGCCTGGCCGGGCGCGCAGCGGCGGTGCCAGCTGCGGGAACGCTGGCGGGAGCATCCGCTTTCAGGATCTCGGTCGGAGCGGCAGCGGCTTCGGCACCCGGCAGCAACGGGGCCGGGTCGGGCGCAGCGACCGGCAACAACAGGGTCGCAGCGGGCGCCGGAGCCGGCAGCAGCATGGTGGGCGCATCGGTGGTGCCGCCACCGGCGGCCAGCGCCCGCAGCAACCCGGCGGCGTCGGCCGCGGTCGGCCGGTCGGCGGGGTCGCGGGCGGTCATCGTGCGCAGAACGTCGATCCAGTCGGTGCCGAGATCGTTCGGGATCTCCGGCTGGCGCTGCAGCCGGGCCATGGCCGATTCCACCGCGCTTCCCGGATAGGCGCGCGTTCCGGTGAGGCATTCGAGCAGCACCAGACCGAGAGAATAGACATCCGTCGGCGCGCCGATAGCGCCGCCAAGCGCCTGCTCCGGGCTGAGGTAGCTCGCCGTGCCGAGCAGCGACCCGGTCGCCGTCAGCCTGGTTTCATCGAGCAGCCGGGCGATGCCGAAGTCGGCCAGCTTGGCGTGCATGCCGCGGCCCGGAAACCCGGAGGGTGCCAGCAGCACGTTGGCCGGCTTGACATCCCGGTGGATAATGCCCCGCTCGTGAACGTAGTGCAGTGCCTCGGCGAGGTCGGCACCCATGCCGGCCACGTCGACGCTCGGTACCGGGCCGTCTTCGATGCGGGTGCGCAGATCCGGGCCGTCGACGAGTTCCATCACGATGAAGGTGCGTGGGATGCCGTCCACCGTGGTGGTTCCGGCATCGAACAGGGTGACCAGCGCGAAGTGGTTCAGGCTCGCCAAGAGGGCGATCTCGCCGCTCTGGCGCTCGGGCTCAGTGCCACCGCCGTCGGCGCGAAACAGCTTGACGGCTACAGAGCGGCCCAGGGCGGTGTCGGTGGCCCGATAAACGGATGCCATCCCCCCGGTGCCGATCAGGCTCATGATGCTGAAACGGTCGGCCAACAGGCTGCCGACGGGGCCGAGAGTCGGCGGTACGGCTGGAGCGGGTGCTGAGAGCTTCTGCGTGGGCATGGTTTCGTGAGCCAAGGGGGACCTCCTGGTGCGTCCGACCTCTAGCCAACCACATGCATCCGCTCAGGGGGGAGATTGGTCGGCACAGCCAGCCGCTTGGCAGCTTGATGCGGTTACTCTACAACAGTGGAAACTGTACTGCTGTTCATACTGGGCGTCGCCATTGTCGTCGTCGGCCTCGCCCTCTCCATCGGCCTGCACGAAATCGGCCACCTGGTGCCCGCCAAGCTATTTGGCGTCAAGGTCACCCAGTACATGATCGGCTTCGGCCCGACGCTCTGGTCCCGCACCAAGGGCGAAACTGAGTATGGAGTCAAGGCTATCCCCATGGGCGGCTATATCGCCATGATCGGCATGTTCCCGCCGTCGAAGAAGGGCGGAGCGCCCCGCAGCACGACCACCGGGTTCTTCGATCAGATGGTGCAGGAGGGCGCGCCGGAGAAGAAGACGAGTGCCCTGTCGACCCTGGTCGACGACGCCCGCCAGGCGAGCGCCGAGACCATTGGCGAGGGTGAAGACCACCGCGCCTTCTACCAGCTGCCGGTCTACCAGCGTGTGATCATCATGCTCGGCGGGCCGACCATGAACCTGCTCATCGCGATCGTGATGTTCTCGATTTTGCTGATGGGATTTGGCTCCCCGCAGATCAGCACCACCGTCGGCAGCGTGAGCGAGTGCGTGCTGCCGGCATCGAGCGACCGCCAGACCTGCGCGGCAACCGACGAAGCCTCACCCGGAGCCGCCGCCGGCCTGCAACCGGGTGACCGACTGGTCAGTATCGGCGGAACCGCCATCTCGACCTGGGAACAGTCCACCGACATCATTCGTGCTTCAGCCGGACGCACCGTCGCGGTCGTCGTTGAACGTGACGGTGCCGCGCTTGACCTCTCGCTGACCCCCAAACTAACCGAACGCTACGTCTATACCGACGACAACGAAATCAAAACGGATGCCGCCGGCGATGCGATCACCGAGCAGGTCGGCTTCGTCGGCATCGGAGCAGCCGCCGAAATGGTGCCTCAGCCCGCAACCGCCGTGCTGCCCATGGTCGGCGACAACATTGCCAATGTTGCCCACCTGATCATCAACCTGCCCGACCGGCTCGTGGCGGTGGCCAACGCGGCGTTCGGGCCCGGGGAGCGCGACCTGAACGGACCGATCAGCGTGGTCGGCGTCGGCCGGGTGGCCGGCGAACTCGCCAGCATCGACACCATTCCGGTCGCCGACAAGGTCGCGAGCATGCTCGGCCTGCTCGGATCCCTCAATATCGCCCTGTTCGTGTTCAACCTGGTGCCCCTGCTTCCGCTGGACGGCGGCCACGTGGCTGGTGCGCTGTGGGAGGGCATCCGTCGATTCTTCGCAAAGCTGTTCAAGCGGCCAGACCCGGGGCCGGTTGACATGGCCAAGCTCATGCCGCTCACTCTCGTGGTCATCATTCTGCTCGGCGGCATGAGCCTGCTGCTGATCTACGCCGACATCGTCAAGCCGATCAACTTCTTCGGCTAGCAGCTACCGCGTCAGCAGCAGCGCTTCACCCTGGCCGCCACCGCCGCATAGAGCCACCGCGGCCTTGCCGGAGCCGCGCCGGGCCAGTTCGAGGGCAGCGTGCAGCGCGATACGTCCGCCGCTCGACCCGATCGGGTGGCCGATCGCGATGCCGCCGCCGTGAATGTTCACGACGTCGGCACTGACGCCGAGCACCTTCGATGATTGGTGCACGACGGAGGCGAATGCCTCGTTGATCTCGACCAGGTCGAGGTCGGCGGCGGTCCAGTCCTCGCGCTTCAGGGCGTGCGCGATGGCATTGGCCGGCTGGGAGTGCAGGGAGTTGTCGGGGCCGGCGACCTGGCCGCTCGCCTTGATCACGGCGAGCCAGGGCAGGCCGTGCTTTTCGGCCCAGGCGCGGCTGGTCACGACGACGGCGCTCGCGCCATCGCTCAGCGGGGCGGCGTTTCCGGCGGTGATGCTCCCTGCCGGGTCGAACGCTGGACGCAGCCGGCCGAGCGTCTCGGTCGTGCTCTCGGCGCGTACGCCCTCATCGGTGCTGATCACGAGCGGCTCACCCTTACGCTGCGGCACGCTGATCGGGGTGATCTCGTCGTGGAACACGTCGGCGGCTGCGGCTGCGGCGGCACGCTGGTGTGAGGCAGCGGCGATTTCGTCCTGCTCGAGGCGGGTTTGGCCGAGCCGGGCGTTGGCGCGTTCGGTGGAGAGCCCCATGGAGAGCCCGTCGAAGGCGTCGGTGAGTCCGTCGTGCGCGGCATGGTCGAGCGCGGACACGGTTCCGTAGTTCCAGCCCTGGCGGGAACCGGGCAGCAGGTGGGGCGCGCGGGACATGGACTCCTGGCCACCGGCCACGACGACATCCGCTTCGCCGAGCCGCACCAGCCGGGCGGCATCGATGACAGCGGCCAGGCCGGAGAGACACACCTTGTTGAGCGTCATAGCCGGTACATTCCACGGGATGCCCGCCGCGACGCTGGACTGCCGGGCCGGGTTCTGCCCGCAGCCGGCCTGCAAAACCTGCCCCATCAGCACGAAGTCCACCTGCTCCGGTGCTACTCCGGCCCGGGCGAGGGCGCCGGCAATGGCCGCCGCGCCGAGGTCAACGGCGGTGAGGGACGAGAGTTGCCCGTTCACGCGACCCTGCGGGGTGCGCGATCCGGCCAGGATTACGACGTCGGTTTCGGTCATCGGGACTCCTTTGTCGTGCATGTTTGATCGAGGTAATCCACCCAGCATATGGGTGCCCAGTGCGGATACGTTCGCCGACCTCGTGCACGCAGCCGCGTTCCGGGAGACGCTGCCAGCACGGCTTGAGCGCAGATCTCGGGCGGCATTCAGCTTGCCCGCTGCGGCGACAACTAAGCTAAGCAGGTGGCTGCAATCAACTTGGGGATGCCCAAAGTACCTGAGGTACTCGCTCCCAGACGCAAATCCCGTCAGATCAAGGTCGGAAAGGTTTTGGTCGGTGGCGATGCTCAAGTGAGCGTGCAATCGATGACGACCACCCCGACCACCAACATCAACGCGACGCTTCAGCAGATCGCCGAACTCACGGCGACCGGCTGTGACATCGTGCGTGTGGCGGTGCCGACCCGCGACGACGCTGAGGCGCTGCCGATCATCGCCAAGAAGAGCCAGATCCCCGTGATCGCGGACATCCACTTCCAGCCCAACTACGTGTTCGCCGCGATCGACGCCGGCTGCGCGGCGGTGCGCGTGAACCCGGGCAATATTCGCAAGTTCGACGACCAGGTGGGCAAGATTGCCGCCGCGGCGAAGGCCGCCGGGGTGAGCATCCGCATCGGCGTCAACGCTGGCTCGCTCGAGCCAAGCCTGATGCAGAAGTACGGCAAGGCCACCCCTGAGGCGCTCGTTGAGAGCGCCGTCTGGGAGGCGAGCCTGTTCGAGGAGCACGACTTTCACGATTTCAAGATCTCGGTCAAGCACAACGACCCGGTGATCATGGTCAAGGCCTATCGTCTGCTAGCCGAGCGCGGCGACTGGCCGTTGCACCTCGGTGTGACCGAGGCCGGTCCGAGTTTTCAGGGCACCATCAAGAGCGCCACGGCGTTCGGACTGCTGCTCGGTGAGGGCATTGGCGACACCATCCGCGTGTCGCTGAGCGCCCCGCCGGTCGAAGAAATCAAGGTGGGTCTGCAGATTCTGCAGTCGCTCAACCTGCGCGAGCGCAAGCTTGAGATCGTCTCCTGCCCCAGCTGCGGCCGGGCCCAAGTGGATGTCTACAAGCTCGCCAACGACGTCACCGACGGGCTTGAAGGAATGACCGTGCCGCTGCGCGTCGCCGTCATGGGTTGCGTCGTCAACGGACCGGGCGAGGCTCGCGAGGCCGACCTCGGCGTCGCGAGCGGAAACGGTCGCGGTCAGATCTTTGTGCGCGGCGAGGTCATCAAGACCGTGCCGGAGTCTGAGATCGTGAAGACCCTGATCGAAGAAGCCAATCGTCTCGCCGCCGAGATGCCTGCCGCTGAACTCGGCAGCCCCACGGTGTCCGTCGGCTCGCAGTAGTTCAAGAACGAGCCACCAAGATGAAATGTTCCACGACCGGGAACGGTTCGTAGAAGCGGTGACATTCGACGGAATGGCAACGACGGAATCGGCACACCCGAAGCGCTGAAGTACGGCTTTCGCGAAGACTGGTCTCGCAGAATCACCATGGAAATTGACTGGGTCAATCTGGTCCCCATCGTCGCGATCATCAGCGGTATCGTCTATGCAATCTTCGACCAATTTTTTAAAACCCGCCGTCGCCTGGCTGAAGCCGAGGGCACTTCAGCGTTGCGCATAGCGCTGACGCAGAGCAACCAGACCAATACCGCGCTGCTGAAGAAATTGACCGCAATGGACTCGCGGCTGGGGGCCATCGAGCGCACCCTGAGCGCGGTCGGCTGAGCCCTGCGGCTGCGGGGGCCGTAGAGCCGGCGCGCGCGTAAGGTAGACGGGTGCCTACACGTCTCTCCAACTACTTCCTCCGTACACTCCGCGAAGACCCCTCCGACGCCGAGGTGACCAGCCACCGCCTGCTCGTGCGGGCCGGCTACATCCGTCGTCAGGCCCCGGGCATTTTCGCCTGGCTGCCGCTCGGCTTGCGGGTGAAGGCCAAAGTGGAGCGCATCATCCGTGAAGAGATGACCGCTGCCGGCGCGCACGAGGTGCACTTTCCGGCGCTACTGCCGCGTGAGCCCTACGAGTTGACCGGCCGCTGGGACGAATACGGCGAGGGCCTGTTCCGCCTGAAAGACCGCAAGGGCTCCGACATGCTGCTCGCGCCGACCCACGAAGAGGTCTTCGCGCTGCTCGTCAAAGACCTGTACAGCAGCTACAAGGACCTGCCGCTATCGATCTACCAGATTCAGGACAAGTACCGCGACGAGGCACGCTCACGCGGCGGACTGCTGCGCGGCCGCGAATTCACCATGAAAGACGCGTACTCCTTCGACTACACCGACGCCGGCCTCGACCTGAGCTACCAGCTGCAGCGCGACGCCTACGAGCGCATTTTCAACCGGTTCGGCCTCGAATACGAGATCGTCCAAGCGGATGCCGGCGCCATGGGTGGCTCCAAAAGCGAAGAGTTTTTGCACCCCACCCCGGTGGGTGAAGACACCTTCGTGCGCAGCGTTGGCGGCTACGCGGCCAACATCGAGGCCTTTCGCACCCTCGTTCCGGCCGACAAAGATTTCAGCACCCTGCCCGCCGCGCAGGTCTTCGACACCCCGAACACCCCGACCATTCAGACGCTCGTCGACAAGGCCAACGCCGAGCACCCGCGCCTCGACGGTCGCGAGTGGACCGCAGCCGACACCCTCAAGAACGTCGTGCTCGCGCTCACGAACCTTGACGGCACCCGTGAACTCATCGCGATCGGCGTTCCCGGCGACCGCGAAGTCGACCTCAAGCGCGTCGAGGTCGCCTTCGCCCCCGCCGAGGTCGAGGCCGCCAACGAGGGCGACTTCGCCAAGAACCCCGGCCTGGTCAAGGGGTATATCGGCCCGTGGGGAGCAGCTGGCGCCGTGCTCGGTACCAAGTCGACCACCGGCATCCGTTTTCTGGTCGACCCGCGCGTGGTCGCCGGAACCGAGTGGATCACCGGCGCCAACGAAGCGGGCCGGCACGTGTTCGGCCTCGTCGCCGGCCGTGACTTCGCCATCGACGACGTGGTCGAAGCCTCCGACGTGCGCGCCGGCGACCCGGCGCCCGACGGCTCCGGCCCGGTCGAACTTATTCGTGGCATGGAAATCGGGCACGTGTTCCAGCTCGGTCGCAAGTACGCCGAGGTGCTCGGTCTCAAGGTTCTCGACGAGAACGGCAAGCTGGTCACGGTCACGATGGGTTCTTACGGCATCGGCGTCACCCGCATCCTCGCGGTCATCGCCGAACTCAATAACGACGCCAAGGGCCTGATCTGGCCCGAATCGGTCACCCCGTTCGACGTGCACGTGATCGCCACCGGCCGCGACGAAATCGTCTTCGATACCTCGGAGGCCGTTGTTGCCGCGATCGAAGCCACCGGCCGCGAGGTGCTCTACGACGACCGCCGCAAGGTTTCGCCCGGCGTCAAGTTCGGTGACGCCGAGCTCATCGGCGTGCCGTGGATCGTGATCGTGGGTCGCGGCGCCGCCGACGGCATCGTCGAGCTGTGGAACCGTCGCACCGGCGACCGCGAGCAGGTCGACGTCGCTGACGTCGCCAGGCACTTCGTCTAAGAATCGTTTTATCGAGAACGGATACTGCCGGCCAACTGAGCAGGCAGCATCCGTTCTGCAGCGAGCCAGCGCTGGACCGACCCACCGCGGGGAGAATGGGTGACGGGACGCCGCAGATTCGGGTACCGTTGTATTCAGCCCGCTGCGCGGTTTCGCGGCGGCAAGATCATGCGACTAGATCGTACGTAGAGGAGGCCGGCCATGGACATCGACCTCAGTGTTTTGCGGCTATTGGAGCGCGAAAAAGAGATTCCCTTTGAGGAACTCGTGCAAATCATCGAACAGGCGATTCTGACCGCCTATGTCAAGCACATCCAGCAAGACGTGTCGAAGCTGGAAGCTTCGAAGATTGCTGAAGCCAAGCACGATATCCAGGAAGTGCCCGAAGCGCGCGTCGTTCTCGATCGCAAGTCCGGGCACGTGGACATCTACATTCCCGAGCACGACGACGAGGGCAACGTCATCGGCGAAGCCGTGGACAACCCCACCGACTTCGGTCGCATCGCCGCTTTCGCCGCCAAGCAGGTCATCAACCAGCGTCTGCGCGACCTGGCCGATGACGCCGTGCTCGGTCAGTTCAAGGGTCGCGAAGGTGACATCATCGCCGGAATCATTCAGCAGGGCCCTAACCCCCGCATGATTCACGTCGACCTCGGCACCATCGAAGCGATCATGCCGCCCGAGGAGCAGGTTCCTACCGAGAGCTACGTTCACGGCGCGCGCATTCGCGTGTTCGTGACGGCCGTCGGTCGTGGGCTCAAGGGCCCGCAGATCACCGTATCGCGCACCCACCCTTCGCTCGTGCGCAAGCTGTTTGCGCTCGAGGTTCCCGAGATCGCCAGCGGAGTCGTCGAGATCGTCTCGCTCGCCCGCGAAGCCGGCCACCGCACCAAGATCGCCGTGCGCGCCACCGAACCCGGCGTGAACGCCAAGGGTGCCTGCATCGGCGAACTCGGCCAGCGCGTGCGCGCCGTGACCGTCGAGCTCAACAACGAGAAGATCGACATCGTCGACTTCTCGCCTGACCTCGCGACCTTCGTCGCGAGCGCTCTGTCGCCGGCCAAGGTGACGAGCGCCTACGTGATCGACGAGTCGATCAAGGCTGTGCGTGCCCTCGTGCCCGACTACCAGCTGTCGCTCGCGATCGGCAAAGAGGGCCAGAATGCGCGCCTCGCCGCCAAATTGACCGGTGCGAAAATCGACATTCAGCCCGACAGCATTCTGGAGGATGCCGAATAGGGGGTACGATGAATTCCGTTAGAACGTGTATTGGCTGCCGTTCGCGCGCCCCTCGATCCTCACTTTTGCGGATCGTTGCTGGGAAATCAGAAGTTGTGGTGGATGAAACCGCCACAATCCCCGGTAGAGGTGCGTGGCTGCACGCCCTTGAAGCGTGCTTTCAGGATGCCGTAAGGCGCCACGCTTTCGGGCGTGCTTTTCGCGTGACCAGGTCACTGGACGCGAAACAACTAGAGAACAGGCTGAATTGGCTTATGGATAACTAATGAGCGGCTCGAAATGAGACCCGTCCGTTATTAACGGTCTGCCCCTTTCCGGGTGCAGACCCGGAACAGGAGAATTGTGGCTGCGAAACCACGCGTACACGAGATCGCTACCGAGCTCGGAGTCGACAGCAAGGTAGCCCTTGCTAAATTGAAAGAAATGGGCGAGTTCGTAAAAGGACCGTCTTCCAGTGTTGAACCGCCCGTAGCACGTCGCCTTCGAGCCGCTCTCGAGGCCGAAAGCAAGGCCGCTAAGGCTGCAACGCCAGCGCCCGCCGCCGGAGAAGCTGTAAAGGCAACGCCCGCTCGTCCGAGCCACGGCGCCAAGCCCGGTGCTCGTCCCGGCCCCAAGCCCGCCGCCGAGCCGGTTGCTCCGGTCGTCGTGGAGACCCCGGTAGCGGATGCTGCGCCCGTTCCGGTCGCACCGCTCACCGTCGCCGAGCGCCAGGCTCAGGCCGCGGAGAAGGCTGCTGCTGCGGAGAAGGCTGCTGCCGCCGCGGGTGACAAGCCCAGCACGGACACCCCCGAAGCGAAGGCCATGGAAGGATCGGCTACGCCGGTCAAGCCGGGCATGCCTCGCCCGGGAGCTGCGCGCCCCGGCAACAACCCGTTTGCCAGCAACCAGGGCATGGGCCAGCGCCCAGCTCAGCCGCCGCGTCCGGGGAACAACCCGTTCGCGAGCGCACAGGGCATGGGCCAGCGCCCCGCAACACCTACCCCGAGCAACATTCCGCGCCCTCCGGCGCCGCGCCCCGGTGCCCCTCGCCCCGGTGGACCCGGCCAGGCGGCACGCCCGACCGGTTTCGGTCAGCGCCCAGGCGCCTTCCAGCGCCCCGGCGGCGCCCCGGGAGGAGCCGGCGCCGCACGCCCCGGATTCACTCGCCCCGGATCTCCTGCCGGAGCCCCCGGCTTCGGCCCGCCCCGCCCTGCCGGTGGAGGAGGCGGAGCCGGTCGCGGTCGCGGTCCGGGCGGTGGCACCGCTGGTGCCTTCGGTCGCGGTGGCGGCAAGAACAAGGCGCGCAAGTCGAAGCGTACGAAGAGAGCAGAGTTCGAGCTGCGCGAGGCCCCGTCGCTGGGTGGAGTATCCGTACCCCGCGGCGACGGTGGCACCGTTGTTCGTCTGCGCCGCGGAGCATCCATCACGGACTTCGCCGACAAGATTGACGCGAGCCCTGGAAACCTCGTTACCGTGCTGTTCCACCTCGGTGAAATGGCCACGGCAACGGAGTCCCTCGACGAGGCCACGTTCGACGTACTCGGCAGCGAACTCGGCTACAAGATTCAGATGGTCTCGCCCGATGACGAAGACCGTGAGCTGCTGCTCGCGTTCGATATCGACATCGATCAGGAACTCGAAGACGAAACCGACGAGGACCTTGCGATTCGTCCTCCCGTCGTCACCGTCATGGGCCACGTAGACCACGGTAAGACCGCGCTGCTTGACGCGATCCGTAACGCCAAGGTTGCTGAGGGCGAGGCCGGTGGTATCACGCAGCACATCGGTGCCTACCAGATCATCACCGAGCACGAGGGCATCGACCGTGCCATGACCTTCATTGACACACCGGGCCACGAGGCGTTCACCGCCATGCGTGCTCGTGGTGCGCAGGTCACCGACATCGCGATCCTCGTGGTTGCCGCCGACGACGGCATCATGCCGCAGACGATTGAGGCGCTCAACCACGCCCAGGCCGCCAACGTACCGATCGTGGTTGCAGTGAACAAGATCGACAAGCCAGGCGCCAACCCGCAGAAGGTGCGTCAGCAGCTGACCGAATTCGGCCTCGTCGCCGAAGAGTACGGCGGAGACGTCATGTTCGTCGACGTGTCGGCCAAGAACAAGACCGGTATCAAGGAAATTCTTGACGCCGTGCTCCTGGTCGCCGATGCCGCACTCGACATGCGCTCCAACCCGAACAAGGACGCCCGCGGTGTCGCCATCGAGGCTCGCCTGGACAAGGGCCGCGGCGCGGTGGCAACCGTGCTCATCCAGTCCGGAACGCTGCACGTCGGAGACTCCATCGTCGCCGGAACGGCCTACGGACGCGTTCGTGCGATGGCCGACGAAAACGGCGTTGCCGTTCTCGCCGCCACGCCGTCCCGCGCGGTCCAGGTGCAGGGTCTGTCGAGCGTTCCCCGCGCCGGTGACACCTTCCTCGTCATCGAGGAAGACCGCACCGCCCGTCAGATCGCCGAGAAGCGTGAAGCCGCCGAGCGCAACGCACTGCTGGCCAAGGCCCGCAAGCGCATCAGCCTCGAAGACTTCACCCGTGCGCTCGAAGAGGGCAAGGTCGAGTCGCTCAACCTCATCATCAAGGGTGACGTCTCCGGTGCCGTTGAGGCCCTGGAAGAGTCGCTCCTCAAGATCGAGGTCGACGATTCGGTGCAGCTGCGCATCATCCACCGTGGTGTCGGTGCGGTCACGGAGAGCGACGTCAACCTCGCTACCGTCGACAACGCCATCATTATCGGGTTCAACGTTCGCCCGGACACGAAGGCCCGCGAGCGTGCTGCTCGCGAAGGCGTCGACGTGCGCTTCTACTCCGTCATCTACTCCGCGCTCGAGGACATCGAAAGTTCCCTCAAGGGAATGCTCAAGCCCGAGTACGAAGAGATCCAGAGTGGTATCGCCGAAATTCGCGAGGTCTTCAGCTCGTCGAAGTTCGGAAACGTCGCCGGTGTCATCGTTCGCTCCGGTACCATCACCCGAAATGCCAAGGCTCGCGTTATCCGCGAGGGCATTGTGGTGGGGGACAACCTGGGCATCGAGTCGCTGCGCCGCTTCAAGGACGATGTCACCGAGGTCCGTACGGACTTCGAGTGTGGTATCGGACTGGGCAAGTTCAACGACATCCGAATTGGCGATGAGATCGAGACCATCGAAATGAAGGAGAAGCCGCGCGTCTAGCGTTGGTTTGGGGGTCGGGCTTCTCGCGAAGCCCGACTTCTGTATTGGGTCGGTCTTTTCATTGAGACCCGACCGTGGGTCGGGTCTCCGCAAATTTCCCCTCGAAAAAGAAAGAGAGCGGGGACCCCTACCCCGATTCCCTTTTCAAGGGGTAATTTGCTCCGACCCTCAGTTGGGTTCGCGGCATCCGTTTAATACGGTTTGAAAACGCAGAATGATCCGGCGCTTCGGCGCCGGCAAACAAGGAGTAGTGCAATGGCAGATCCGGAACGCGCCAGAAAGATGGCGGACCGCATTAAGGTCATCATCGCCAAGCGGCTGGAACGCGGCTTGCGCGACCCGAGGCTCGGGTTTGTGACCATCACAGACGTGAAGGTCACCGGGGATCTGCAGCACGCCTCGGTGTTTTACACCGTCTACGGCTCGATCGAAGAGCGCACGGACAGTGCAGCCGCACTCAAGGCCGCCACCGGCCTGATGCGCAGCGAGGTCGGCAAGAACATCACCGCGAGGCTCACCCCGTCGATCGAGTTCATCGCCGACGGTATTCCGGAGAACGCAGCGTTGATCGATGATCTGTTGCGTGAGGCGCACGATCGCGACACCGCGACCGAGGACAGCAAGGGCACGGCGACCTATGCCGGCGACGCCGATCCGTACAAGAAGCCGCGGGACTACGACCTCGAAGACGACGAGGCCGACGACGTGTCGGCTGACTCCGACGACTCCGACGCTGCGAGCACCGCGAAGCACTAGCGCCACCTTCGACCGGGCCCGGGCCCGGAAACTGGGCCCATGATAGATCATGGGCCTGCTTTCCGGGCCCGGGCCCGGTCAGTTTAAAAGGCGGCGGGTTTACGGTGCTGGTGCTGGTGCTGGTGCTGGTGGGGCGGCAGGGTGCGGCTAGTGGATGGCGGGGGCGCGCTGGTAGCGCGCGAAACGGTAGGGCAGGCCGGTGCTGGAGTGGAGCCATCCGCTGGCTGGATTGGTGTTTACACGGGTCCAGTCGGGCGTGAGCGCTGGGGCGCGGGTATCGCCGGCGAACTGTTCGTCTATCTCGGTCAGCTCGAGGGTATCGGCGTGCGGGAGGGCGAGGCGAAAGATCTCGGCGCCGCCGATCACCCAGACCGGCCCAGCGGCAGTCACGATTGCGTCGTCGAAGCTGTGCACAACGGATGCCCCGGGCGCGGCCCAGTCCCGTTGGCGCGTGATCACGACGTTGTGGCGGCCCGCCAGGGGACGGAAGCGTTCGGGAATCGAGTCCCAGGTGAGCCGGCCCATGATGACGACACCACCACCGGTGATCGCACGAAAATGGGCGAGGTCCTCGGGCAGGTGCCAGGGGAGGCGGCCGTCGAAACCGATCACACCATTGCGGCTTTGCGCCCAGATCAGACCGATGCTCATGACATCCCGTCGGGCAGGGTGTAACCGTCGGGGGAGTCGACCGCCAGGCCGTCGGCCACGAGGCTGTGCAGCGCGCGCTGCAACTGGGCCGCCTCTGGCCAGAGCGAGGCAATCTCGGCTTCCGTTACGGCGCGGTGGGTGGAGCGCAGCTCGGCCATGATCAGGCCGCGTACCTGCCGGTCGCTGCCCGCGAACTTCTTCTGCACGGTCTTGCGCGTTCCGGTGAACTCGGGGTAGTCGGCGGCGCGCCAGGCACAGTCGTCCCGAATCGGGCAGATATCGCAGTGCGGGCTGCGGCTGGTGCAGACGACCGCGCCGAGCTCCATGATCGCTGCGTTGAACAGGGCGGCTTCGAACGCGCTGCCCGGCAGCAGGGCACCCATCGCCTCGAGGTCACGCCCGCGGCTGGGCGGTGCCGGTTCTCCAGCGCCCGCGACGGCGCGGGCAATCACCCGCCGGGTGTTGGTATCGACGACCGGATGCCGGTGGCCATACGCGAACGCTGCCACCGCACGCGCGGTATAGTCCCCGATCCCGGTCAGAGCCAGCAGCGCATCGATGTCGGAGGGGACGACGCCGCCGTGTTGCTCGGTGATCTGCACGGCCGCAGCGTGGAGCCACAGGGCGCGCCGCGGGTACCCGAGGCTGGACCAGGCGCGCACCGCTTCGCTCGGTGGCACCGCGGCGAGGTCGGCGGGTGTCGGCCACCGCGCGAGCCACTCCTGTAGCCGGGGAATGACCCGCTTCACCGGGGTCTGCTGCAGCATGAATTCGCTCACCAGAATGCCCCAGGCGCCGAATCCCTCGCGGCGCCAGGGCAGGTCGCGGGCGTTGGCCAGGAACCAGGCGTTGAGCGTGGTGCTGACATCAGCCGTCCTGCTGTCGGCCACCGCGCCCGGAGCGGCCGCACGAGCGGCGTTGTCTCCGGTGCCGGCAAGTGTTGCGACGGGCACACCGGGCGCGTCCTGCGGCGCAGCGGGATCATTCGAGGGCGCGATGTTCATTCTTTCTAATCTAGGCTCGTTTCATGAAGCTGGTTTCCACACCCCGGATCGAATTTTTACGCACCCTGGCCGCCGAGATTCTGCACAATTACGGCCGAGGTCGTACGATCATTGCCGTCGACGGCAGCGAGATCGACGGCAGCGAGAAAGCCGGCCGCGTTGGCTTCGCCGACGACCTCGCGGCGGTGTTCCGCGAGACCGAACACACCACGTTTAGAGCCAGCCTGCGAAATTTTCAGCACTCACGCGCCGAGCAACAGCGACTCGGCGGAGACCGCGTCGATGTTTCCGAGCGGTTGTACCGGGTCGGGTATGACTACTCGGCGCTGCGCCGCGTACTGGTCGAACCCTTTCGCCTGGGTGGCAGTACCGGGTTCGTCACCGAGGAATTCGACCCCGACCGCGATGCCTGGATTCAACCGACCTGGCAGACCGCCCCGGCTGACGCCATACTCATCGTCGACGGAGCCTACAGCAACCGACCGGAATTACACGGGCTGTGGCTGTTCAGCGTGCTGCTTGAATCGGAGCCAGGGAGCGACTCCGACCGGCAGTACCTCGCCGATGTGCGCCCGCGGGACCTGGTTTCGGCGGTCGTCGACAACACCAACGCCACCCTTCCGCGGCGGGTCTTGACCGACCGCTGCTAGTGGCTGGTGGCGGTGAGCTGATCGAACCGGGCCATGACTTGCGCCGGTTTCAGGAATTCCCGGCTGATCTCCACCTCGTGCACCAGCGCGGTCAGGAGCGCGTTGACCGGTGCCCGTCGTCCGGCCAGTTCGGCCTGGCGCACGACAGCGCCATTGAGGTGGTCGATTTCGGTCAGGTGGGCCCGCTTGATGCTCTGCAGGGTCGACCCCAGATTGGCGACCGGACCCATTTTTGCGCCCATGCGCAGCGGCAGGGTCTGTCCGAGAGCCACCGGCAGCCGCGCGAACACGCGCAGGCTGCGATCGCTCATCCCCTGCAGTGACCCAAAGGTGACGTGGCGGGCCATCCCCACCTGCACGGTCTCCTGCATACTTTCGGTCAGGATTCGGCGCAGCGGTGCATCGGCGATGATCGCCTGGACGCTCAGCCCGGTGATGGCCGGCAGGGCGTTGAGCATGTTCACCACAAGCTTGGTCCACTGGGCGCCCACGAAGTCTTCGGCGGCGAAGGTGGGGAACGCCTCGTCCAGCACCGCCTGCCAGTGCTGGGTGGCAGCATCCGCTTTTCCGTTGCCGCGACCGAGGTAGCTTGATGCTGCGGTGGTCACCCGCACGCGGCCCGGCCCGATGTAGTGCGCGGCAATGAGGGTGAGCAGGCCGAAGCATTCCGAGTTGGGCAGCAGATCCTGGGCGATTCGCACCCCGTCCAGCCCGTTCTGCACGACGATCACCGGTGAGCCGTCGAGCAGCTCGGCGTTCTCGGCGATGGCGGCCGCGGCATCCTGCGCCTTCGTGCAGATGAGGGTCAGATCCGGCGTTTCGGTCAGAATCTCCCGCACCAACACGCGGCATTGCGCATCCCCGTAACCGCCGGTGAGTCGGATTCCGTTCTCTCGAATCAGCGACCTGGCGACCTCGCGGGCCGTGATGGTGAGATCGTGGCCGGCTCGCGCGAACAGGGTGGCGAAGAGTCCGCCCAGGGCGCCGGCACCGATCACAGCAATTCGCATAGCCCCAGCCTAGATCGCGTTTCGAGCGGGAGCGTTCCACGCTGGTACCCTCATGGAGTGACTAGCGGCCTCCTCCTCATTGACAAGGCGCAGGGCTGGACCAGCCATGACGCTGTCGCCCGAACCCGGCGCCTGGCCGGGACCCGCAAGGTCGGCCACGCCGGCACCCTCGATCCGATGGCCACCGGCCTGCTCGTGCTCGGCATCGACAGCTCGACCCGGCTGCTCACCTTTGTCGTCGGGCAGGGCAAGGAATACCTTGCGACCATTCGTCTGGGGCAGTCCACCACAACCGATGACGCCGAGGGCGATGTACTCACTCGCGCACCGGGCGAACAGGTCGCCGCGATCACCGCCGAAGCCGTCATCGCGGGTATTGACAACCTCACCGGCGATATCAACCAGCAGCCGAGTGCCGTCAGCGCCATCAAGGTCGATGGAAAACGGGCTTACGCCCGGGTGCGTGCCGGCGAAGACGTGCAGCTGCCGCCGCGACCGGTCACGGTGAGCGGTTTCGACCTGCTCACGAGCACGCCTGGCGACGGTTTTCTCGACCTCGAGGTGCGGGTCGAGTGCAGCTCCGGCACCTATATTCGTGCCCTCGCCCGTGACCTCGGTGTGGCACTCGGCGTCGGCGGCCACCTCACCGTGCTGCGCCGCACGAGAATCGGCCCGTTCCGCATCGAGAACGCGGCCACGCTCGAGCAGGTCGATGTCGTCGCCAACCTCATTTCTCCAGCGGATGCCGCCACCCGGCTGCTGGCGCGCCTCGACCTGTCCGCAGAGCAAGCCATCGACCTCGGTCATGGAAAACGCATCACCGTGGAGAAAGACGCCACCCGCACCGGTCCGGTCGCCGCCATTGCGCCGGACGGGCGCCTGGTCGGATTGGTCGAGTATCGCGGCGACCAGGCCAAGTCGCTGCTGAACTTTCCGCCAGATCTCCCGACCGCCACCGAACCGGAACACAGCTCATGATCGAATGGTTCACTTGGCTGCAGCTCGGCATCGCCGTGCCCGGCGGAGTGCTCTGTGTCATCCTCGGCCTGCTCGGCCGCAAACCCACCGACCTCACCATGGGCGCGGCCGCCCTCGTCGAGCTGCTGCTCATCGTGCAGCTCGCTGCCGCGATCGCGGCGCCACTGGCCGGCAACGACGCCACCGGCAGTCTGCTCGAGTTCTACACCTACCTGGTCAGTGCCATTGCGCTGCCGGTCGCGGCCGGATTCTGGGCGCTGGTCGAACGCAGCCGCTGGAGCACCGTCATTCTCGGCGTAACCTGCCTGTCGGTCGCGGTCATGCTCTACCGCATGAACCAGATCTGGAACGTGCAGGGGAGCTGACCCGGTTTCGGTAGCCCCGCGGAAGCTGCAATAATTATCGAGCAATGAAAACAGAGCGATGACAGAATCCCCGACCGAGAAGCCCGCCGCCGCCGAGCGGGTGAGCGGCATCGGTCGACTCCTCATCGCCGTTTACGGCGTGCTGGCCCTCGCCGCCACCGGCCGCTCCTTCGTACAAATCGCGCGGGCCTTCGATGAAGCCCCGCTCGCTTATTCCTTGTCTGCTCTCGCCGCGGTGGTCTATATCGTGGCCACGGTGGCCCTGATGCGGCGCAGCATCCGCTGGTATCGCATCGCCTGGATCACGATCAGTTTTGAACTGCTGGGCGTACTCGTCGTCGGTACCCTGAGTCTGGTTGATCCGGCGCTGTTCGAGCACGCGACCGTCTGGTCGATCTACGGCAGCGGATACCTCTTCATTCCCCTCGTGCTGCCCCTGCTGGGCATGTGGTGGCTCGCCCGCCACCGCGTCGCGTCGGTGAGCGAGGGTCGCGCATGAAGATTCTGAACGGCGTCGAGTCCGTGCCGAGCGACTGGCCCGACTCGGCCGTGAGCATCGGCAAGTTCGACGGCGTCCATGCCGGACACCGGGCGGTCATCGCCGAGCTCCAGACCGTCGCCGAGCGCGAACAGCTGGCGGCCGTCGTCGTGACGTTCGACCGGCATCCGCTCGCCCTGCTCTCGCCGCAAAACTGCCCGAGAACGCTGGTCAGCGCGGAGCAGAAACTCAACCTGATCGCCGAGACCGGGATCGACGCGACCCTGCTGCTCGAGTTCAACCACGCCCTGTCCAGCCTTCCGCCGCGCGAATTCATCGAAAACATTCTGGTCACCGCCCTGCACGCCCGTTTCGTGCTCGTCGGTCGTGACTTTCGGTTCGGAGCCAAGGGGGCCGGCGACGTCGCCCTGCTGAGGCAACTCGGCCTCGAATTCGGCTACACCGTCGGACTGATCGACGATGTGAAACCAGACGGGGAACGCCGGGTCTCGTCCACCTGGATTCGCGAATTGCTCGGCGCCGGTGCGGTGCGCGACGCCGGAGACCTGCTCGGGCATCTGCCGACCGTGCGAGGAATGGTGGTGCACGGCGCAGCCCGCGGTCGCGAACTGGGCTTTCCCACCGCGAACCTGTCCACCGATTCCGAGGGTCTGATTCCGGCCGATGGCGTCTATGCCGGTTGGCTGACGGATGCCGGTGCTCGCTACCCGGCGGCGATTTCGGTTGGCAACAATCCCACCTTCGACGGGGTGGCGCAGAAGCAGGTCGAGGCCTACGTGCTCGATGAGACCGAGCTGGACCTATACGACCGTGTGGTCGACGTCGCGTTCGTTGAGCGGATTCGCGGCATGGTCGCCTACGCCGGCATCGACCCGTTGATCGAGCAGATTCGCGACGACGTGGCGCGGGTGCGCACGATCCTGGGCCCGTAAATCCGGGAATGGTTTAGTCCAGTCGGAGCCGGTTACCGACGGCGAACCAGGCGGTCGCGCCAAACACCGGGGCGAGCAGCACCGCCAGGACCCAGTTGGTGCGCTTGGTCGGACACAGGTGTGCGGCCCGCCCGATCTGCACCATGGCGACGAGGGAGAGGGTGAGCACGACCAGCCCAGCAAGCACCGCCACCATGATGCCGACCAAGTCGTGACCGCCGATGTTTTCCATGCCCCAAACCATACCAAACAGTATGTTTATTGTTTCGCACAATGGGGTAACGGTATCTGAGCACTGGCACGCGGGGCTTAGCCCCAAAAGGGGGTGCCGTCAAGGCCCTCGGGGGGAGTCGATGCGGGTCGTTGCCCCGGGTATTCTGGAAACTCGCGCATTTCCCGGGGGATCTAATGTCACAACAAGTACGAGCGATCGAAACGCGCGCCGCGATAATTCGCGGTGCAGCAGCGGCCTTTGAGCAGCGCGGTTACGGGAGTACGTCCCTTGCCCAGGTCAGCAGCGCCGCAGGCGTGACGAAGGGCGCGCTGTACTTTCACTTCGATTCGAAGGAAGCCCTCGCCGTAGCGATTATCGCCGCCCAGCACGCGGCGTCGGCGGCGGCCGGGCAGAAGCTCCTCGATGACAACTATCCCGGTTTGCACGCCCTCGTCTCGATGTCCTACGAGCTCGCCCGGCAGCTCCGCGACGACCTCGTCGTGAGCGCCGGCATCCGTTTAACCATCGAAGCGGTGAATTTTTCCACCCCGGTGGCCGGTCCGTACCTCGACTGGATGGTCGCCTGCGAGGAATTCCTCCGCCGGGGGATCGCCTCCGGCGACGTCAACCCAAAGCTGGACGTCAGCGCGGCCGCGCATTTCTGCACCGCGGCCTTCACCGGCGTGCAGGTCGTCTCCGACGTATTGACCAAGCGGGCCGACATTGACCAGCGCCTCACCGAAATGTGGGCCATGCTTCTGCCGGCCCTCGTTGCTCCCGGCCGCTGGGAGGACCTGAAAGACCTACCGGAGCGCATCCGGCGGGAGCGCGCGGGGCTGTAACCGTCGTATCCGCTCGGCTGAACCTCGCCCCCTAGACTGGCCGAGTGACTACCGCAACCCCCAGCCCCCTCTGGCCGGGACGCGGCCTGGCCCTGCTGGGCATCATTCTGGTCGCTGCCAATCTCCGCAACGCGGTGACCGCCCTCTCGCCCATCGTCGCCGAGATCAACGTCGATATTCCGCTCGGAGTGGTAGCTCTCGGCGTGCTCGGCATGCTTCCGCCGGTCTGCTTTGCCGTGTTCGGTATCTTCACCCCCATGATCACCCGCCGCCATGGCCTCGAACTGCCCCTCGTACTCGCTCTCCTGGCGATTCTGGTCGGTCATTTCACTCGCGGGTCATCCGGCTCGATCACCATGCTCATTATCGGCAGTGTCATCGCCTTCGCCGGCCTCGGCGTCGGCAATGTGCTCCTGCCGCCGCTGGTCAAGAAGTACTTTCCGGACCGGATCGGCCTCGTCACGTCCCTCTACGCCACAATGATGTCGCTGAGCACCCTCGTTCCTCCGCTCATCGCCGTTCCGGTAGCGGATGCCGCGGGCTGGCGAATCTCGCTCGGCATGTGGATGCTGCTGGCTCTGCTGGCGCTGGTGCCGTGGATCACGATGCTCCTGCGGCACCGCACCGAGCAATCGCCGAGCCCCGTGGTCGATGAGGCCGATGCGGCCATTCTCGGTCGACTGTGGCGATCCTCGATCGCCTGGGCCATCGCCGGCGTGTTCGCGACCTCGTCGCTCAACGCCTACGCCATGTTCGCCTGGCTGCCTCAGCTCCTCGTCGAGACCGCGGGGGCGACTCCGGGCGAGGCGGGGACGCTTCTCGCGGTCTACGCCGGCATGGGAATCCCGTGCGCCCTGATCATTCCGATCCTCACCGCCCGCCTGAAAAATATCGGCCCGCTCGTCTACGTGGGCGTATTCGCGTTCGTAATCGGCGATCTGGGGCTATTGTTGGTGCCGGCGACCCTGACCTGGCTCTGGGTGTCGCTCGCCGGCCTGGGGCCCATGTTTTTCCCGCTGGCTCTCGTGCTCATTAATCTGCGCACCCGCACCCACGCCGGTGCGGTCGCGCTCAGCAGCTTCGTGCAGGGCATCGGTTACACCCTCGGTGCACTGGGCCCGCTGGTTTTCGGCCTGTTGCACGAACTGAGCGGTGGGTGGACCTGGCCGATGGTCTTCCTCCTCGTAACGGCGCTGGTCGTGCTTGTCGCTGGAGCGGTGATCGGTCGACCGCACATGCTCGAAGACGACCTGGCACGCTCCCGCTGAGCCAGCCGGCTACAGCACCAATTCCCCGCGGTGAATCAGCGCTGCGGCGCCGATCAGTGGGCCGTCGCCCGAGAGGGTCGAGTGCACCACGCGCACCCGGGTGGCGTAGGCGAATTGCACGCGTTCCAGGATCGCTGCGCGAGCGAAATCCAGCAGGTCGGGGGTGACATTCGAGAAGCCACCACCGATGGCGACCACGTCGAGGTCGAGCAGCGTCGCTGCCGAGGCGATTGCCTGGCCGAGGGCCCGGCCGCTGCGCTTTACGGCCAGAATCGCGATCGGGTCGGCGGCCGCGTAGGCCGCCGCCAGGTCCTCGCCAGACTCGCCGGTGAAGCCCTGAGATCTGGCCCAGGCGACGGTTTTCGGCCCGGAGGCGATCGCCTCGATGCAGCCGGTGCCGCCGCAGGCGCAGGCATCCAGGAAGCCGCCGACCTCGATGTGGCCGATATGACCGGCATTTCCGGTGGGACCGGACACCGTGACGCCGCCGAGAATCAGGCCGCCACCGACACCGGTCGACACGATCATGCCCATTAGGTTGTCGACTCCGCGGCCCGCGCCCACCCAGTGTTCGGCCAGGGTGATGCACAGGCCGTCCATGCGCAGCCGCACATCCAGACCGGGAACCAGCTCGGCCACGAGCTCCTGGAGCCCGAACTCGCGCCACACCGGCAGATTGAGCGGCGACACCGCCCCCGAGTGCAGGTGAATCGGCCCGGCACAGCCAATGCCGACGCCGATCAGCGGATAGCCCGGCGGCACGCTCGCGAGGGTTGCCAGAATGACAGTTCTGACAGCGGATGCGAGCTGCTCACTGGTCGCGCTGGCCCCGGTCGGCGCGCGGTGCCGACTGCTTGGAAGCACCGTACCTCGGTCGTCCACGAGTGCAGCTTCGACCTTGGTTCCTCCAACGTCGACGGCGAGAACGTACTCGAGAGCTTCATTGGCGCGCATGCTCTGATCGTATGGGATGGGTTCGCTCAACGCGCCCAGCGGAGGCTCCTGCTCAAAAGAGCAAGATCGCCTACAGCTGTTGATTCGCGCGTCGGGCCCACGTAGGCTGGACTCAACCGATTGGACCGCGAACCGTATATGAGCGACACCGACGAACTCCTCTCCATCCGTGCGGCCGAGCTGTACTACGAAGAAAACCAGACCCAGGATGAGATCGGCGTGATTCTGCGCCTCACCCGCTGGAAGGTCGGCCGGCTGCTCGCGAGCGCTAAGGCGAACGGCTTCATCCGCATCGAAATCGTGCACCCGCGCGCCCGCCGGCTGCCGATCGAACGACGGCTGCGCGAATCGACCGGTCTGACCGATGCCATCGTGGTGTCCTCCGCCGGGGTGTCGAGCGATGTCGAGCTGCAATCGCGCACCGCACAGGCCGCCGCCGACTATCTCACGAGCCTCCGCCCGATTCCGCGCACGCTCGGCATCAGCTGGGGTCGCACCCTGCACGACGTGTCCCTGCACCTCAAACAGGGCTGGGCGCCGGGGGTGAACGTGGTGCAGATCAACGGCGGTGTCAGCCTGAATCAGCGCACCGGAACCGCGGCATCCACTGCGGTTACCATCGCGCACAAGGCCGACGGCTCGGCCACCCTGCTGCCGAGCCCCGCCATCTTCGAACGTCTCGAAACCAAACAGGCAATGGAAGCCGACCGCACGGTTGCCGGGGTGCTCGCCCTGGCCCGCAACGCCCAGGCCTACGTCTTCAGTGCGGGGCAGGCGGATGCGAATTCCGCCCTGGTCGACAGCGGCTACCTGACGGTCGCCCAGATCGACGACCTCGTGGCGCGCGGCGCCGTCGGCGACGTCGTCGGCCGCTACATCGACCACAACGGCCGAATCGTCGACCCCGAACTCAACGAACGCACGGTCGGCATCCAGCTCGACCAGTTGCGCCGCGCCCCGCTCACCATCGCCGTCATCTCCGGACGCTCCAAACACGCCATCGCCCGCGCCGTCGTGCGCAACGGGCTGTGCACCGTTCTGGTGACCGACGAAGACACCGCGAATGCCCTCCTCCAAGACTGAACATCTGTGACCCATAACACCAGTGCCACCGCACAGCACGTATATGCCCAGAAGGACACCCCATGACCAGTAGCCCCTTGGCCACCTACCAACCCGATCAGCGCGCCGCCTCGTTGATCGGCGGGGAGGCCACCGACGCCAACCTGCGCCGGTACCTGCACGGCATCCCCGGAATCGACGCCGTCGGCCTCGAAGCCCGCGCCGCCGACCTGGGCACCCGCTCGATTAAGACCAGCTCCAAGCGCTGGGCGATCGACACCATCATCGGACTGATCGACCTCACCACCCTCGAGGGCGCCGATACCCCCGGCAAGGTGCGTTCACTCGTCGCCAAGGCGCTGGTACCAGACCCGGGCGACCCCGGCTGCCCGCGCGTCGCCGCGGTCTGCGTCTACGGCGACATGGTCGGCACGGCCGTCACCGCGCTCGGCTCCGCCCACGCCGCCGGCGGCACCGAGGGAGCCGGTGTTCAGCGGGTACATGTGGCCGCCGTCGCCACCGCTTTCCCCAGCGGCCGCGCCTCGCTCGCCATCAAGCTCGCCGATGTGCGCGACTCGGTCGCCGCCGGCGCCGACGAAATCGACATGGTCATCGACCGTGGCGCCTTTCTGGCCGGCCGCTTCGGCCAGGTCTACGACGAGATCGTCGCGGTGAAAGACGCCTGCCGCCGCGCCGACGGATCGGTGGCCCACCTCAAGGTGATCCTCGAGACCGGCGAGCTGAACACCTACGATAACGTGCGCCGCGCCTCCTGGCTGGCCATTCTGGCCGGCGGCGACTTCATTAAGACCTCCACCGGCAAGGTCGCTCCGGCCGCAACGCTGCCGGTGACGCTGTCCATGCTCGAGGTCGTGCGTGACTGGCACCGCCTCACCGGCGTGCGCATCGGCGTGAAGCCGGCCGGCGGCATCCGCACCTCGAAGGACGCCATCAAGTACCTCGTGACCGTCGCCGAAACGGTGGGAGAGGAGTGGCTCGTGCCGCACCTGTTCCGCTTCGGTGCCTCCAGCCTGCTGAACGACGTGCTGTTGCAGCGCCAGAAGATGACGACCGGGCACTACTCTGGCCCCGACTACGTGACGATTGATTAGGAACGACCATGAAATTTCTTGACTACGCTCCGGCCCCCGAGTCGCAGGCACTGCTGGGCCTCAAAACCGACTATGGCCTGTTCATTAACGGTGACTTCACGGCTGGCCGCGGCACCCCGTTTCAGACCATCAACCCGGCCACCGAACAGCAGATCGCCATGATCGCGACCGCCAACGAAGCGGATGTCGACGCCGCCGTCTCGGCCGCCCGGCACGCCTACGACGGGGTCTGGTCCCGTCTGTCCGGCAGCGACCGGGGCAAGTACCTGTTTCGCATCGCCCGCCTGGTGCAGGAACGCGCCCGCGAACTCGCCGTCGCCGAAACCCTCGACAACGGCAAACCGATCAAAGAGACCCGCGACGTCGACATTCCCCTCGTCGCCGCCTGGTTCTTCTACTACGCCGGCTGGGCGGACAAGCTCGATCACGCCGGAGTAGGCCCGAACCCGGCCTCGCTCGGCGTTGCCGCCCAGGTCATCCCGTGGAACTTTCCGCTCATGATGCTCGCCTGGAAGATCGCCCCCGCCCTCGCCGCGGGTAACACCGTCGTGCTCAAGCCCGCCGAAACCACCTCGCTCACCGCGCTGTTGTTTTCTGAGATTCTGCAGCAGGCCGACCTGCCCGCCGGTGTCGTGAACATCATCACCGGTGATGGCAGCACCGGGCAGACGCTCGTCAACCACCCCGGCGTCAACAAGGTCGCCTTCACCGGGTCGACCTCGGTCGGGCGGGCCATCGCCCGTTCGGTCGCCGGAACCGACAAGAAGCTCAGCCTCGAGCTCGGCGGGAAGGGCGCCAACATCGTCTTCGATGACGCCCCAATCGACCAGGCGGTCGAGGGCATCGTGCGCGGCATCTTCTTCAACCAGGGCCACGTCTGCTGCGCCGGCAGTCGCCTACTCGTACAGGAAAGCATCCACGACGACGTCATCGACCGGCTCAAGCGCCGCATGCAGACGCTGCGCCTGGGCGACCCGCTCGACAAGAACACCGACATCGGCGCCATCAACAGTGCAGAGCAACTCGTCCGCATTCGCGAACTGTCCGAGCTGGGTCAGCAGGAGGGCGCCGAACGCTGGAGCGCCGACTGCGTCATCCCCGAGAACGGCTTCTGGTTCGCACCGACAATCTTCACCAACGTGTCGACCAGCCACCGCATCGCCCGTGACGAGATCTTCGGCCCGGTGCTCTCGGTGCTCACCTTCCGTACCCCGGCCGAGGCCATCGCCAAGGCGAACAACACCCCGTACGGTCTCTCCGCCGGAATCTGGAGTGACAAGGGCAGCCGCATCCTGGCCTTCGCCGACAAGCTACGCGCCGGCGTGATCTGGGCGAACACCTTCAACCAGTTCGATCCGTCGAGCCCGTTCGGCGGCTATAAGGAGAGCGGCTACGGCCGTGAGGGCGGCCGCCACGGCCTCGCTGCCTATCTCAAGCCCGCCGTGCGCACCGGCTCGCGGTCCGCCGCCGCCGTTGTGCAGCAGAGTCCCGCCACCAAGAAATCAGCATCTGCAAAGAAGGCCGCCAAGTGAACCGCCTCGCCATCCCCAAGACCTACAAGCTGTACATCGGCGGCAAGTTTCCGCGCAGCGAATCCGGCCGCGTCTATGAGGTGCTCTCGCACAAGGGCGAGTTTCTGGCCAACGCAGCGAAGGGCAGCCGCAAGGATGCCCGCGACGCGGTCGTTGCCGCTCGCAGCGCTCTCGGCGGCTGGGCCGGCGCCACGGCCTACAACCGCGGCCAGGTGCTGTACCGCATCGCCGAACTGCTCGAGGGCCGTCGGGCGCAGTTCATCGACGAGATCATGAGCAGCGAGGGCGTCAATGCCGCAGTGGCAAGCGCCCAGGTCGACGAAGCCATCGACCGCTGGGTTTGGTACGCGGGCTGGGCCGACAAGTACGTGCAGGTTGCCGGCAACGCCAACCCGGTCTCCGGCCCGTTCTTCAACCTGTCCGTGCCCGAACCCACCGGCGTCGTAGCGATCATCGCGCCGCAGGGCACCGAATCGCTCCTCGGACTGGTCAGCGCCATCGCCCCGGCCCTCGTCGCGGGGAACACCGTCGTCGTCGTCGCCAACGAGACTGCGCCGCTGTCTGCGATCAGCCTCGGCGAGGTGCTCGCCACGAGTGATGTGCCTGGTGGAGTGGTCAACATCGTGACCGGTTCGCCAGCTGAGATCGCGCCCTGGCTGGCCAGCCACGCCGACGTCAACGCCCTCGACCTCGTTGGAGCCGGCGACCTGGATTGGGTCGAGCTGCAGATCAGCGCCGCCGACACGCTCAAGCGGGTGCTCCCGCCCGAGACGGGAACGGATGCCGCAACACCGGCGTTGTCCCGCATCCTCGCCTTCACCGAACTGAAGACGGTCTGGCACACCAAAGCTATTCTCTGATTCGGTTCCGGGGCACTCAGCGGGGGGTCAAGTGGACGGGATAAACTCCGCCGCATGACCTCACGCAGAGCACTTGTCACCGGTGCGACCGGTTACATCGGCGGACGCCTCGTACCCAAACTCCTCGAAGCCGGCTTCACGGTGCGCGTGCTCGTGCGCACCCCGTCGAAGCTGCGCGATGTGCCCTGGTCTGACCAGGTGGAAATCGTGCAGGGCGACCTCGGCGACGCCAAATCGGTGCAGTCCGCCTGCGCCGACATTGACGTGCTCTACTACCTCGTGCACTCGATGGGTGCGGCCGGTGATTTCGAGAAGACCGAGCACATCGCAGCCGAAAACGTTGCTAAGGCCGCCACTGCAGCGCAGGTGTCGCGCATCGTCTACCTCGGCGGGTTGCATCCGGACACACAGACGCTCTCGGCCCATCTGCGCTCCCGCATGGAGGTCGGCCGCATCCTGCTCGACAGCGGTGTGCCGACCACGGCCTTCCAGGCCGGCGTCGTTATCGGCTCCGGCTCGACCTCGTTCGAGATGATCCGTCACCTCACCGACGTGCTGCCCTGCATGCCGGCGCCCAAATGGGTGCGTAACCGTATCCAGCCGATCGCCGTGCGCGATGTGCTCTACTACCTGCAGGCGGCAGCTGATCTGCCCAGTGAGGTGAACCGTACCTTCGACATCGGCGGCCCCGACGTGCTGCGCTACGACCAGATGATGAACGGCTACGCCCGCGAGGCCGGCCTCAAACATCGGGCGATTATCGCCCTGCCGGTGCTCACCCCGTGGCTGGCCTCACAATGGGTGAACCTGGTCACACCGATTCCGCGCAACCTCGCCATTCCCATCATCGCGTCGCTGCAGTATGACTGCGTCGTGCACGAGAGCGACATCGATCAGTACATTCCGCAGCCGGACGGCGGCCTCACCGGCTACCGGCGGGCCGTGCGCCTCGCGCTGGGCCGCATGCGCGACGGAGACGTGGAGACCAGCTGGCGCAACTCCTCGATCGAGGGCGCTTCCAGCAACCCGCTGCCGAGCGACCCGAACTGGGCCGGCCACGCCGTCTACACCGACGTGCGGGAGAAAACCACCCCGGCCGATCCGGCTGCGCTCTGGCGAGTCATCGAAAGCATCGGCGGCGAGAACGGCTGGTATTCCTTCCCGCTGGCCTGGGCCGTGCGCGGCCTGATGGACAAGGCCGTCGGCGGTGTTGGCCTGCGCCGCGGCCGACGCAATCCCGACCACCTGCACACCGGCGAGGTGCTCGATTTCTGGCGGGTGGAGCAGATCGACCACGGCAGCTTTCTGCGGTTGCGCGCCGAAATGCGCGTACCAGGTCGGGCCTGGCTCGAAATGAGCGTCACACCAACGGATGCCGGCGGCTCGCTCTACCGCCAGCGCGCGGTCTTCTTTCCCCGCGGGCTCGGTGGACGGCTGTACTGGGCGGCGATCGTCCCGTTCCACAGCATCATCTTCGAGGGCATGGCGACCCGAATCACGGCAACGGCCGCGGCCGAATGCGTGGCGAAAAACGAGGCCTAGGAGCGGCTTTCCCTGGCGGTGGTTTCTCGCTCCCACCACGACTGATCCGGCGGGTAGATGTGTCGATAAATCGTGCGTATACTCTGGGAATTCTGGCGACTCGGCCCGGTTCGGGGCATGATGGGTAACAGATAGGAGGCCTACTATGACAGTTTCACTCGCCTTTCTGGGCGACGGCCTCACCGCGAATGGTCAGTGGGAAGAGTGGTTTCCCGAGTACGTGGTGCACAATCTCGCTGCCAGCGGTAATACCACCGATGAGATTATTTCACAGCTTGATCAGGTGATTGAGTTGCGGCCCGACGCCATTGTGATCGGGGTCGGCACCAACGATCTCGGCTGGCGCAAAACCGACGAATATGTCGTGCGCAACCTCGAAACCATCCTGCACACGCTGCGCCGTGCCCTGCCGGAGACCCGCATCATGGTGCAATCGGTGTTGCCGCGCGACCGGGACTTCGCCGGCACCATCCGCTCAATCAACCGGCACGTCTGGCAGTACGCCCCCACCCAGCACGCGCAATACCTCGACCTGTGGCCAGCCCTGGCCCTGCCAGACGGTGAACTCGACCCGACCTTCGGCATCGACCGGCTGCACCTGAACGAGGCCGGCTATGCCGCGTGGCTGGCCGAGTTGCGGCCGGGGCTGGAGATGCTGTTCGAGCGACCGCCGTCGACGACGTCGATTCCGATTCAGCACGCCTGAGCTGTTCGAGACTGAGCTGTTCGAGACTGAGCTGTTCGAGACTGAGCTGTTCGAGACTGAGCTGTTCGAGACTGAGCTGTTCGGGACTGAGCTGTTCGGGACTGAACTATTCGGGACTGACCCGCGCTGCGGGCGGCTCAGTCCGGCTCGGTAGAGTGGACTCATGCTCCGATCGGTTCACCCCGCACGTGTCCTGACCCTCGGTGGGCTGGTCGTCGGTGCCGCGATGATCGGTGCTGTCATCGGCGGAGTCGTTCTCGCAGCGGCTCCACCCGCGCAGGCCGCAGTGCCCGCCCTGACCGTTCGTCAGGACGTCAACGACTTCAGCTTTGACTCCTTCACTGCCAACGCCTGGCCGGGCATCGCTCTGGTAGCGGCGATTTTCGGGCTGCTGACGGCACTCGTCGCCGGAATCCTGCGGGCCACCCGCTGGCGCGCTGCGCCGGGCCGGTTCACCATCATCGCCGAATACCTTCCGCCGCGGGGCGTGAATTTGCTCACCTCCGGTGACGTTGTCGGTGCCGCCGCTAAGGCGATGGCCGCACAATTCATCAGCTTCGCCGTGCGCGGCAACGTGCGCATTCTCGATGCCGACGACAAAAAGAATCACTTTCTGCTGGAATTCGTGCACGCCGACGGTGTCGATGAGACCGAAAGCCGCGTTCTGGGCAAACTTTTTCCCGGCTTGCGGCCCGGCGACCAGCGCGACCTGAAGAAGAAGAGCGTTTCGCTCAGTAAGGCCCTGCAGAAGGAACGGCTTGCGGCCCGCGCCGAATCGCTGCGGTTGGGCGTAAGGAAAAAGCAAAACGATGGGCTGCGGGTCTGGCTGTTACTGCTGGCCAGCGTGAGCGCCCTGGCCGCCGGAGTGGCGAGTCTCGGGGCGGTCATCACCGACGTGGGCGGTTTCTGGCCGCTGCTGTTCATCGTGCTGGGCATCACCACCGCGGTGGTCACCTTCGTTTGTGCCGGAAATCTGCGACCGCTCACCGACAGCGGCGCTGAACTGCGTGACTATTTGAAAGGCGTCAAGTTGTATATAGGTCTTGCCGAAGCCGATCGACTTCGTGTTCTGCAGAGTTCGGAGGGGGCCGTGCGATCGGTCTACCGGCCGGAGAACGGTCGTCCCGATCTGACCAGAACCACCACCACAGCGGATGCCCCCTCCGTTCAGATCGTGAAACTCTACGAGCGCGTACTGCCACTGGCCATACTGTTCGGCCAGGAGAAGGGATGGTCGAAGGTCCTGGGCGAGTATTACGGGGAGAGCGGCACCCAGCCCGACTGGTATCTGGGAACGGGAATGTTCCAGGCCGTGCTGTTCGCCGGTGCTATCGGCAGCTTCTCGGCGTCCTCTGCCGCGTCGTGGTCGGGCAGTGCCACCAGCTCGTCGACCTCGGGCGGCGGTGGCGGCGGGTTCTCCGGAGGAGGCGGCGGCGGCGGGGGAGGGGGCGTCTGATGGGTACGCCAGTCGAACCGACCTTCACCCGCTCTGCCCTCGCACCGGGTCTGCTGGGGGCGATCGCCCTGCTCGCCGGCCTAGCCCTGCTGGACAGCGAGAGCTTCATCATCATCCGCTACGCCGTCAGCATTCTCGCGCTCATCATCTGCGTCTTCGTGCTGCAGGCGCGGTCCTGGTATTGGCTGATCGGCCTCGTGCCGATGGCGATTCTGTGGAACCCTGTCGTGATTCTCGACCTCAGCGGTCAGGGCTGGGTCTCGGCCCAGTTCATCGCCGCGATCATTTTCATCGCCGTCGGCCTGCGCACCAAGGTGCCGGTTCGCAAGAATTGAACGGGGGCGTAGACTACTAGCGCGTTGAGAGAACCGGGTCAGGTCTCTACTGTGCGCTCGCTGGCGATGGCCGTACTCGTTGAATCAGTACCTGTAGAGGCGCGTGATTCGACGGCACCACCGCTGCGACAGCATCCGCTTGACCGCGAGTTTTGTGTGAAGATCGCGACCCGTGCTGTGTTTCGTGAATCGTTTGTTCCTGAGAACTCATCAGAACGATTGGCGGGCTGCAGCGTTCCGGCAACACCTGGATGCCGTGACCGGCTCGCGTGGACGGATACAGCCGGTACCCGTACCGTGCTGCTTTTGAGTGGAGAACAATGGCTTATACCCGCACCGATGCCTCGGGCAGCCGGAACAACCTCGGCCGCGGCGGTGTCACCCGCAATCGGGCCCACCCTCGTTCGCGTGACGACGACGCGCCGATCATCCCGATTCTCGCCCGCAAGGTGCGCGAGGTCGAGGCGAAGGCGCAGTCCGGTACCAAGCTCGGGCCGACCAACCGCACCAAGTATCAGGTCATCGCCCTGCTGATGCGCGAGGAACGCGCCAGGGTCAAGGGCGATAAGGGGCTCTCCGACGCCAATCGGGCCGAGCTGCTCAAACGCCTCGACGGCATTGCCCAGATTCTGGCCAAGACCGCGGCTCGCGATACCAGCCTGATCACCCTGCTCGAACCCGATGCCGGCGTCTCCACCGTCGCGCAGCGTTTTCGCCGGGACTGGCTGCTTGAATCCGGTGCCGAACTGAGTCCGGACGAACTCATCATCACCCGCGAACCCGAAGCCAAACCGGTCGTGCTGCAGAACCAGGTCGTCCCGCAGTCGGTCAAGGCCCGGCAGCTGGCCAACCCGTTCCTCGCCCCCGACTTCAGTGCAGCAGCCCAGCCGATCGTGCACCCGCGCCGGCTGGCCAATTGGGAATTGCTCGGCCCCCTGTTCAAATCGTTCGAGTACGGTTCGGGCGGCCAAGCCGCCAGCATGGACATGCCGGAAGCCCCCAAGCTTGACCGACTGTCGCCGAACGGTATGGAGCTCATGCGGCACCAGGCCCGGTTCATCGAGAGCGCTCGTCTGGGCCACCGCAGCTATCTGCTCGCCGATGAGCCGGGCCTCGGCAAGACGGCGCAGAGCCTGCTGGCAGCATCCGTTGCCAACGCCTACCCACTACTGGCCATCGTGCCCAACGTCGTCAAAATGAACTGGGCTCGTGAAGTGGAAATGTGGACGCCGAACCGGCGTGCCACCGTCATCCACGGCGATGGTGACAGCCTGGACGCTTTCGCCGACGTGGTCGTCGTCAACTACGACGTGCTCGACCGGCACCTGGCCTGGCTGGGCACCCTCGGCTTCAAGGGCATGGTCGTCGACGAGGCCCACTTCATTAAGAACCTCGCCTCCCAGCGCTCCAAGCACGTACTCTCGCTGGCCGACCAGATTCGCCGCCGTACCCCGGGCGGCAACCCGCTGCTGATGGCCCTGACCGGAACGCCCCTGATCAACGACGTCGACGACTTTCGGGCCATCTGGCAGTTCCTCGGCTGGATCGACGGCGACAAGCCGGCCCCCGCACTGCTGAAACGCCTCGAAGAGACGGGCCTCACGCCCGCCGACATGGGTTTTTACAAGGAAGCTCGCGCCGCCGTGATCGACATGGGCATCGTGCGTCGCCGCAAGATCGACGTCGCCGCCGACCTGCCGGCCAAGCGCATCGCCGACCTCCCAGTCGAGCTGGACGACGACCTCGGCCGCTCCATCCGCCAGGCCGAACGGGAACTCGGTGCCCGGCTGGTCATCCGGTACCGCGCACTCGTCGCCGCCCGGCACACCGGCTCTGGCGGCCCGGCCGTTCCCGATGAGGATCAGCGGGATGCCTACATTCGCGCCGTCGCGCACGCCGAACTCGAAGATTCCAAGGGCCAGAGCACCGGTGAAAACGTATTCACGATGGTGCGCAAAATCGGTCAGGCCAAGGCCGGTCTCGCAGCCGACTACGCGGCCCAGCTGGCCCGGTCGGTCGGTAAGGTCGTGTTCTTCGCCAAGCACATCGATGTAATGGACACCGCTGAGGAGATCTTCGCCAAGCGTGACCTGAAAACGGTGTCGCTGCGCGGCGACCAGAGCGCGCTTGCCCGGCAGGCAGCGATCGACTCCTTCAACAACGACCCCGACGTTGCGATCGCGGTCTGTTCCCTCACCGCGGCCGGCGTCGGCGTCAACCTCCAGGCCGCGTCGAACGTTGTGCTGGCCGAGCTCAGCTGGACCGCAGCCGAGCAGACCCAGGCCATCGACCGGGTGCACCGCATCGGGCAGGATGAGCCGGTCACCGCCTGGCGCATCATCGCCGCGCACACCATCGACGCCCGCATTGCCGACCTGATCGGAAGCAAGCAGGGCCTGGCGGCTCGAGCACTGGATGGTTCGCAGGAAGAGTACGCCGCGGCCGATTCGGTGCAGGAGAGTGCTCTGATCTACCTGCTCACCCAGGCCCTCGACGGAAAACTATAGGCCGTGCGCGACTGACCGGGCCGGATGCGATTTGAGCCGTGCCCGGTCAGGCAGCATGATTGTCAAGCGTGCATCGTTGATGCGCTTGTTCTGACATTGATTGGTGGCGCGCGTTGCGTCATGATCAATCGACCGGATTCGCCCAGCTACCAAGATCGGCCAGCAATGAAGATCGGCATCCTTACCAGCGGCGGCGACTGCCCCGGACTCAACGCGGTCATTCGTGGCGCTGTGCTCAAGGGCGTGCGCACGCACGATTTCGAGTTCGTCGGAATTCGCAACGGGTGGCGCGGCCTGGTGCAGAGCGAATTCATGCCGCTCGACCGGCACAGCGTTCGCGGGCTCTCTCGCCAGGGCGGCACCATTTTGGGTAGTTCCCGTACGAACCCGTTCGAGGGTGAGAACGGCGGACCGGAGAACATCCAGCGCACGCTCGATGAGAACGGCATCGACGCCGTGATCGCCATCGGTGGAGAGGGCACGCTCACCGCCGCGCATCGCCTGACCGAGGCCGGCCTCAATATCGTCGGCGTGCCCAAGACCATCGACAACGACCTCGAAGCCACCGACTATTCCTTCGGCTTCAACACGGCCGTCGAAATCGCCACCGAAGCCATCGACCGGCTGCGCACCACCGCCGAATCCCACGGCCGCTGCATGGTGGTCGAGGTGATGGGACGCCACGTCGGGTGGATCGCCCTGCACTCCGGCATGGCCGGCGGCGCCCACGCCATCCTCATCCCGGAACAGCCGAAGTCGATCGAACAGATTTGCAACTGGGTCGAGCACGTGCGCGACCGCGGCCGGGCCCCCGTCATCGTGGTCTCCGAGGGCTTCCTGCTCTCCGGTATGGAGGAGGCGCATTCCACCAAGGGGCTGGACGCGTTCAGCCGTCCCCGCCTCGGCGGAATCAGTGAGGTCATCGCGCCGCTGATCGAAGAACGCACCGGCATCGAGAGCCGAGCGACCGTGCTCGGTCACACCCAGCGCGGCGGCGCCCCCTCGGCATACGACCGCGTGCTCGCCACCCGACTCGGCATGGCCGCCGTCGACGCGATCCACAATTCGCAGTGGGGCTCGATGGTGTCACTGCGCGGCACCGAGATCGTCGTCGTGAGCATCGCCGCCGCCACCATCGGTCTCAAGCGCGTCTCACCGGCCCGCTACGACGAGGCCGCCGTACTGTTCGGTTAGCCGCGCGGGCTCGCGAAGGGCGGTCAGGTCAGGTCAGGTCAGGCGAGTTTGGCCTGAACCTGTGCCAGCGACGGATTCGTCGCCGCTGAGCCGTCGGGGTACAAAATCGTCGGCACGGTTTGGTTGCCGTTGTTGAGGCTCATGACGAGCTCCGACGTGCCGTCAACCCGTTCGATATTCACCTCGGTGTAGCCGATTCCGACGCTGTCGAGCTGCTTCTTCAATCGTTTGCAGTAACCACACCAGTCGGTCGTGAACATGGTGATGGTTCCGGTAGCTGGTAGAAAGTCCATGTTCGGAGCTTATCCGAGCTGCCTCCCAACCAGCTCCACGCGCCTTCTGTTCAACAAGCATTAAGATGAGGCAATGACCTTGCCCCAGGTATGCGTGTGCTACCTCACTCGACTATCTCCCGAAGGCAACCGACAGGTCCTGCTGGGGCGCAAGAAGAAAGGCCTCGGCATGGGAAACATCGTCGGGCTGGGTGGCAAGCTCGAAAGCGGCGAAACCGCAGTGGATGCTGCGGTGCGCGAAATCGAGGAGGAGTCGTCTCTCGTGGTGGCGGCATCCGCTCTTACCGAACTGGGGCTGCTCACCTACCTGTTTCCCCACCGCGAGGAGTGGAGCCAGGAGTCGACCGTCTTCGTCTGCGAGGAGTGGTCGGGAACACCGCGGGAATCCAACGAGCTGAACCCCCTCTGGTTCGATGTGGCGACCCTGCCAGTCGATGAGATGTGGGACGACGCCCGCCATTGGCTGCCCGGTGTTCTCAATGGTGTGTCCGTGCGCGCCACCTTCACCTTCGGCGCCGACCTGGAGAGCGTGGTGTTCCGTGCCTGATTTCAGCCTAATCATCGTGCTGGTCATCGCCCTGGCCCTCATCTTCGACTTCACCAACGGCTTTCACGACACGGCGAACGCCATGGCCACCCCGATCGCGACCGGCGCCATGAAACCCAAGGTCGCCGTCGGTGTCGCTGCGATTCTCAACCTGGTCGGGGCATTCCTGTCGACCGAGGTCGCCCGCACAATCTCGGGCGGCATCATCAAGGAGGGCGACGGCGGGGTGCTGATCACCCCCGAGCTGATTTTCGCCGGTCTGATCGGCGCGATTGTCTGGAACCTGGTCACCTGGCTAATGGGGCTGCCGTCGAGCTCCAGCCATGCCCTGTTCGGCGGTCTCATCGGCGCCACCATCATCGGTGTCGGCACCCAGGCCATCGACTACAACGTTGTCGCCGCGAAGGTCATTCTGCCCGCCCTGATCGCGCCCGTGATCGCCGGCGTCATCGCCCTCGTCGCCACCCGCCTCGCCTATACGATCACTCGCCGGGACGTCGGTCAGCCCGACGGGCGCGGCGGCTTTCGCTACGCGCAAATCTTCTCCTCCTCCCTCGTAGCCCTGGCCCACGGCACCAACGATGCACAGAAGACGATGGGCGTGATTACCCTGACCCTGATCGCCGGTGGATTTCAGGCCGTTGGCAGTGGGCCAACGTTCTGGGTGATCGCCGCCTGCGCGCTGGCGATCGCGATCGGCACCTACACCGGCGGCTGGCGCATCATCCGCACCATGGGTACCGGATTGACCGAGATCAAGCCAGCGCAGGGCTTTGCCGCCGAAACCAGCACCGCCGCGACCATCCTGGCCTCGAGTCACCTCGGCTTCGCACTCTCCACCACCCAGGTCGCCTCCGGTTCGGTGATCGGCTCCGGGCTCGGCCGCCGTGGCTCGACGATTCGCTGGGGCATGGCCGGACGCATCGCGCTCGGCTGGGCTATGACGTTGCCGGCCTCGGCCATCATGGGTGCTTTCGCGGCCGGGCTGGCCTTGCTCGGCCCGATCGGCATCGTGCTGGACATGGTGATTGGCGCCATCGTGATCATGGCCCTGTTCCGCTGGTCTCGGCGCAATCGGGTCACTCACCACACTCTGCTCAACGACATCGATGATGCCGGCCGGGTGGTAAGGATCAGGAAAACGCCGCGTCGCCCCACTCGTTCCGACCGCAGGAGGGTGTCGCTGTGATCGACTGGGCGGCTTTCCTCATCGTCTCCACTGCGTCGCTCGTCTCGGCGGCACTGGTGGTGAGCCTCTACTCGCTCGGTCTGCGCCTGCTCACCACGGCCGGCCGAATCCCCCTGGTCGAGCCGTACGAGTTCACCGGCGCGATTACCGTGCTGAGCCCCAAAAAGGCCGCGAAGCAGGTCAAGCGAGCGCGCAAGGCTGCCGCGGCGAACCCGCTGTCGGATGCCCAGAAGCGGTTGGCCCTCTACGCCGGCTACGTCTGCTTCACCCTGTGCGCGGCCGCCGTGCTCTACGGCGTCTACCTGATCGTGCCCGTCCTGCACGTCTAACCCTGCACGTGCGAGCTAGGCGGTTCCGCGCACCCGCGCTAGCCAGGTCATCAGGTGGTAGATCACGATGGCCGCGACCGTGCCGAGCGCGATGCCGTTGAAGCTGAGGGTGCCGGCGTTCAGCGTGAAGTCGGCGATGCCGATAATGAGCGCTGTCGCCGCCGTGAACTGGTTGACCGGCTTGGAGAAGTCGACCTTGTTGTCGAGCCAGATCTTCACGCCGATGACGCCGATCAGCCCGTACAGCGCGGTGGTGACGCCGCCGAGCACCCCGTCGGGAATCGTGAAGATGATCGCACCGACCTTGGGGGAGAGGCCGAGCAGGATCGCGACGATTCCGGCGACCCAATAGGCCGCCGTGGAATAAATACGCGTCGCCGCCATCACGCCGATGTTCTCGCCGTAGGTCGTGGTTCCGCTGCCGCCGCCGAAGCCAGCGAGCATGGTGGCTAGCCCGTCGGCGAGCAGGGCGCGCCCGGTGAGCCGGTTCACCTTCGCATCCGTCATTTGGGCCACACCCTTGATGTGGCCGACGTTCTCGGCGATGAGTACGAGCACGACCGGCAGGAAGGCGGGAAGCACCCCGAACACGGCGGCCGGGTTCTCGAACGGGTTGGCCGGGGCGGTGAACGGCGGCAGGCCGATCCAGGCGGCCTCGGCGACCCGGCTGAAGTCGACCTCGCCGAAGAAGACGGCCGCGACGTAGCCGACGAGCACGCCGAGAAAGATCGACAGCCGACCCAGGATGCCGCGAAACAGCACCGTGCACAAAATGACCGCGACGAGGGTGATCAGCGCGGTGAGCGGTGCCTTGTCGAAGTTGGCTTTGGCGACCGGGGCCAGGTTGAACCCGATCAGGGCGACAATGGCGCCCGACACGATCGGCGGCATCAGCCGGTCGATCCAGCCGGTGCCGGTGAGCTGCACGATCACCCCGACGAGCGCGAGCAGCGCTCCGACGACCAAAATTCCGAACAGGGCGCTGCCCATGCCGGCCGAGGCCGTTGCCGCGGTGATCGGCGCGATGAACGCGAACGATGAGCCGAGATAACTCGGCAGTTTATTGCCGGTGATCAGCAGAAACAGCAGGGTTCCAAGACCGGAGAACAGCAAAGTCGTGCTGGGCGGAAAGTCGGTGAGCAGCGGCACCAGAAAGGTTGCGCCGAACATGGCGACGACGTGCTGCGAGCCGATTCCGATGGTCAACGGCCAGCTCAGTCGTTCGCCCGGGCCGACGACGTCCTGTGCGCCAACCGTTTTTCCGTCACCGTGCAGGGTCCAGGGCAGTGCCATGTCGTTCTCGTTTCTTCTGTTCCGTGATCAGGTTTGAGCGTAGCCTGCGCAGCAATAGACTCGAGCCCATGAGCCAGCTCGCTGATCAGACCACCAATCAGGGTCTCGAGGTGCGAGTGGCCACCGGACTGCTCCGCGGCGTGCGTGAACGCGGCGTGCTCGCCTGGCGCGGCATTCCCTACGCGGCGGCTCCGGTGGGCGATCTGCGCTTTCGCGCCCCGCGGTCAGCCTCGGCCTGGACCGGCGTGCGCGACGCGAGCCAGTGGGGCCTGATCGCCCCGCAAAGCCACAAGGGCCAGTTTCGCGGCGCCCACCCGCGCATTCCGCAGGGCGAAGACTGCCTCAATCTCAATGTGATCGCCCCCGATGAGCGGATGCGCGCCGGCGCGCAACTCCGACCGGTCATGGTGTTCATCCACGGCGGGGCCTACAGCGTCGGATCCAGCCGCGAGGTTCCGCGCCAGGGTGAGGGATTGGTACGCCGCGGCGGTATCGTCTACGTCAGCCTCAACTACCGACTGGGCGCCCTCGGGTATCTGGACTTTTCCCGGTTTGCCACGCCGGAGCATCCGTTTGAGAGCAATTTGGGGCTGCGCGACCAGGTCGCAGCCCTGCGGTGGGTGCGGGACAACATCCGCGCGTTCGGCGGGGACCCGGATGCCGTTACCCTGTTCGGCGAGTCGGCCGGCGGCAATGCCGTCACCACGTTGATGACGGTGCCGAGCGCGGCCGGCTTGTTCCACCGGGCCATCGCGCAGAGCGCTCCGCCGAACGCGGTCTATCCGAGTGAGCTCACCGCGCGCTGGGCCGGCGAATTCGTGGACAGCCTGGCGCACGGCCCCGCAGATTACAGCGACGAACAAGCGGCCAGCCTGCTGCTCACCGTTGACCCGGACGTGCTCGCCGCCGCGACCACCGCGCTGACCGTGCGTACGCCGGACCAGGATCCGGGCACGATTCCGCTCTGCCCGGTCATCGACGGCGATTTTCTGCCGGAGCGGCCGCTCGATGCCTTTCGCGACGGCCGGGCCGCGCGCATCCCGTTGATCATCGGCACCAATGCGCGGGAGGGTTCGCTGTTCAGCGGTCGCATTGACATTCTCGCCACCACGCCGGCGCGCATCCGCACGATCTTCAAGAAGACCAAGAAGAAGGCGAAGAAGGCGCTCAAGGCACAGTATCCGGGCATTCCGGCGTTGCGGGCCGCGCTCGATTTTGGGGGTGACTACTCCTTCTGGTATCCGAGCGTGAAGGTCGCCGAGCGGCATTCCCGGTATGCTCCGGTGTACTTCTACCGCTTCGATGCTGCTCCCCGCCTGCTGCGGCTGATGGGCCTCGACGCCACGCACGGCCTCGAACTGTTTCCGTTGTTCGACCGCCTCGATGGCTGGTTCGGCCGCGGCATGACGGCCCTCGGTGGGCGCCGCGCCTTTCAGGACATTGGAAACAGAATGCAGGGCTGGTGGCTCGGCTTCGTGCTCGACGGGGTGCCATCGTCCGAGTGGCCGCGGTATGAAGAGGGTGTCAGAGAGACGCTCATTATCGATCGGGACGACACGATCAAATCCGACCCGCATCGGGAACGACGTTTGGCCTGGGGTCGGTTTGTGCCGCACGTCTAAGCCAGCGGCGGCCCGGTCTTAGACTGGAACCTTGCGTTAGAGCCACGGCACCGGGAGCACACCATTAGCAGCACTGAATCACCCACTCAAGCTGCCTCGCCGCAGCCGGCATCGCGTAGCCTCAAGGCCCGCGTCGACTCCTATTTTGAGATCACCAGCCGCGGCTCCACCTGGTCCCGCGAATTCCGCGGGGGAGTCGTCACCTTCGTCACGATGGCCTACATCGTCATTCTAAACCCACTGATTCTCGGCGGGTTCAGCGCCGACCAGGCCGCCGTCGACGTCGAGGGTGGCTGGCTGCCCAACGAGCAGGTCGCCGCCGTCACCGCGCTGACCGCCGGCGTCATGACCATTTTGTTCGGCGTCATTGCCCGCCTGCCCTACGGCTTCGCTGCGGGCCTCGGCATCAACTCCTTCCTCGCCGTGAGCGTCGTCGGCCAGGTCACCTGGGCCGAAGCGATGGGCCTCGTCGTCATCAACGGCCTCATCATCGTGCTGCTCGCCTCCACCGGCCTGCGCGAACTCATCTTCAACGCCATCCCGCGCCCTCTGAAAATCGCCATCACGGTCGGTATCGGCCTGTTTATCGCGTTCATCGGACTGGTCGACTCCGGTTTCGTGCGCGCCAGCGGCGCCAACTCGCCGCCGGTGCAGCTCGGCGATGCCGGCTCGATCGCCACCCTGCCGACCGCGGTGTTCGTGATCGGACTGATCATCATGGGCGTGCTGCTTGCCCGGAAGGTCAAGGCCGCCCTGCTGATCGGCATCGTCGCGACCACCATCGTCGCCGTCATTCTGGAAGCCATCTTCAAGGTCGGGCCTTCGTTCGGTACGAACCCGGCCGGCTGGAACCTCAACGCCCCGGTGCTGCCGACGAGCGTCGTCGCTGTGCCCGACCTCGGCCTGATCGGCGAGGTCTCCTTCGGCGCGTTCGAACGCATCGGCATGCTCGCCGCCGTGATGCTGGTCTTCACCCTGGTCTTCACGAACTTCTTCGACGCCATGGGCACCATGACCGGCCTGGCCAGTGAAGCCGGCCTCGCCGACAAGGACGGCAAGTTTCCGCGGCTGAAGTCCGCCCTGATCGTCGAGGGCATCGGGGCCGTCGCGGGCGGTGCGTCGAGCGCCTCCTCGAACACCGTGTTCATCGAGTCCGGTGCCGGCATCGGCGAGGGAGCCCGCACCGGCGTTGCGAACGTGATCACCGGCATCCTCTTTCTGGCCGCCATGTTCTTCACGCCGCTGACCCAGATCGTGCCGCTCGAGGTGGCCGCAGCCGCCCTCGTCATCGTTGGAGCGCTCATGGTGTCGCAGATTCGGCACCTCGACTTCACCGAATTCTCCAGCACCCTGCCGATCTTCCTCACCATCATCGTGATGCCGCTGACCTACTCGATCGCCAACGGCATCGGCGCCGGCTTCATCAGCTGGGTGCTCGTGCGCAGCCTGTCCGGCAAGGCGCGTGAGATCAGCCCGCTGCTCTGGGTCGTCGCCGTCGGCTTCGTGCTCTACTTCGTGCGTGGCCCGGTCGAGCTGCTCATCGGCTGAGTTATCCGACAAGCGGATGCCGCGGCGCGGCTACTCGAGAAAGCCGCGCAGCAGCAGCGCTGTCCCGGCTAAATGCTCACGCATCGCCTGGGCGGCGGCACCTGCCCGACCGGACAGGATCGCCAGCACAATCTGTTCGTGCTGCGCGTCGGAGTGGGCGATATTCGGGCTCAGCAACGGGATGGCGTCGAGCAGATCGTTGACCCGCATCCGCACGTCGGCCAGCAGCGGCACGAGCGACGGCGAACCGGCCAACTCCCCGATATAGAGGTGCAGGCGAGCATCGAGCCTTCGGTAGTCCTCGGCGCTGGCCTCCCGCACCGCACCGAGGCTGGCCCAGAGCAGCTCGCGCTCCGCCGCCGGCAGCACCCGGCTGGCGGCGGCCCGGGCGGCGCCGACCTCGAGAATGTCGCGCAGCGTCAGCACATCGTCGATTTCGGCGGAACCGGGCGCCGGCGCGGCACCGTCGGGGCCGGGCGAAGCGGGAATCACCGCGGTGACGAAGGTGCCGCCGTAGCGTCCACGCCGGGACACCAGATAGCCAGCCTCGGCGAGGGAGGCGATCGCGTCGCGCAGCGTGTCCCGGCTGACGTTCAACTGCGCGGCCAAATCCCGTTCGGCGGGCAACCGTTCCCCGGGCGCGACCAAGCCCAGTCGCACCGTCTGCAGCAGCCGCTGCACGGTCTCCTCGAAGGCGTTCCCGCCCGGCACCGGGCGCAGCAGCAGACCGCTGTCGAGGCCACTGACTGCGGGCGGGTCGGCCATTATTCTGGGGTGACGTAGGCCGAGCTGATACCGCCGTCGACCAGAAAGGTCGAGCCGGTCATGAACGAAGAATCATCGCTTGCCAGAAAGGCCACCGCTGCCGCGAGTTCCTCGGGCTCGGCGAACCGGCCGACCGGAATATGTACGAGCCGCCTTGCGGCACGTGCCGGGTCTTTCGCGAACAACTCCTGCAACAGCGGAGTGTTCACCGGGCCGGGGCAGAGCGCGTTCACCCGAATGCCCTGGCGGGCGAACTGCACGCCGAGTTCACGGCTCATCGCCAGCACCCCGCCCTTCGAGGCGGTGTAGGAGATCTGGCTCGTCGCCGAACCGAGCACCGCGACGAAACTCGCCGTGTTGATGATCGATCCGCTGCCCTGCCTGACCATGTGGCGAAGCGCCGCCCGGCAGCACAGATACACCGACTTGAGGTTGACGTCCTGCACGTTCTGCCAGGCCGGCAGCTCGGTTGTTTCAATGGAATCGTCGTTGGGCGGGGAAATACCGGCGTTGTTGAACGCCACATCGACCGAGCCGTAGGTGTCGAAGGCTGTGTCGAACAGGTGGTTCACCTCCTCCTGATCGGTGACGTTGACCTTCACGAACAGCCCGCCGACCAGCGCGGCGGCCGCCTGCCCGGCGGTTTCGTCGAGGTCGCCGATCACGACCGTCGCCCCCTCGGCGGCAAACCGTTTCGCCGTGGCCAGCCCGATACCGCTGGCTCCGCCGGTGATGACGGCGACCTTGCCGGCCAGACGCTGGGTCAGGTCTATTCGAGCGATGCTGCTCACGATTTTCTCCTTCAATCTCAGACAAGCGGATGCTTCGCGCGGGTGCTGCGCTAGTCGACCGCGATGAAAACGTTCTTGGTATCGGTGAAGTTCAGCGGGGCATCCGGCCCCAGCTCACGTCCGAGCCCCGACTGCTTGAACCCGCCAAACGGGGTCGAGTAGCGCACCGAGGAGTGCGAGTTGACCGACAGGTTGCCGGATTCGACACCGCGCGCCACGCGAAGGGCCCGGCCGACATCGCGGGTCCAGATCGAGCCGGACAGCCCGTACTGGGTGTCGTTGGCCAGTCGCACCGCGTCGGCTTCGTCATCGAAGGGCAGCACCACCACGACCGGGCCGAAGATCTCGTCGGTGACACAGCGATCGGTGCGGCTTGCCGGGGTGAGCACGGTTGGTGCGACCCAGAATCCGAGGCCGATCGGGGCGTGGCCGCGAAACGCCACCGGAGCATCCACTGGCAGATAGGCGGACACCGCGGCGTGATGCTGGCGGGACACGAGCGGTCCCATTTCTGTGGCCGGGTCGGTCGGGTCGCCGACCGCGACCGCGGCAACGGCCGGTTCGAGCAGTTCCAGGAAGCGGTCGAACTGGCTCGCCTGCACGAGGATGCGGCTGCGGGCGCAGCAATCCTGGCCGGCGTTCTCGAACACGCCGGACGGCGCGCTCGCGGCGGCCCGTTCGAGGTCGGCGTCGGCGAAGACGATGTTGGCGCTCTTACCGCCGAGTTCCAGGGTGACGCGTTTCACCTGCTCCGCGCAGCCGGCCATGATCTGCTTGCCGACTGCGGTCGATCCGGTGAAGACGATTTTGCGTACGTCGGGGTGGGTGACGAAGCGGTTTCCGACGACGGAACCGCGCCCGGGCAGCACCTGGAACAGCCCATCGGGCAGTCCGGCTTCGAGGGCCAGTTCACCGAGCCGCAGGCTGGAGAGCGGGGTCCACTCGGCCGGTTTCAGCAGCACGGCGTTGCCGGCCGCGAGGGCTGGCGCGAAACCCCAGGCACCGATCGTCATCGGAAAGTTCCACGGCGTGATCACTCCCACCACGCCGAGCGGCTCGTGAAAGGTGAGGTTGATGCCGCCGGAGACCGGAATCTGCTGTCCGAACAGGCGCTCGGGTGCCGCCGAATAATACTCGAGCACGTCGCGCACGTGCCCGGCCTCCCAACGGGCTTGCGTGATCGGATGCCCCGAGTTGCGCACCTCGAGGCCGGCCAGGTTCTCTCGGTCGCCGTCGACAGCGGCGGCGAATCGGCGCAGCATTCGGGCCTTGTCGGCCGGAGCCACGGCCGCCCACAGCTTCTGGGCCGCGACCGCCCGGGCGACGGCCTCGTCGGTTTCGTCCACACCGACGTGCTCGATGGTCTCGGCGGTCGACTCGTCGGCCGGATTGACGATGGTGTAACTGCTCACGGGGTTGCTCCTTCAATGTGGGCCGCCCGGTATTCGGTGGCGGCTGCAACGAGCCCGCTGAACAGGCGCAGGTCATCGGGCGACTGCTCCGGATGCCACTGCACGGCCACCCCGAACGGAACCGTCGGCAGTTCGATCGCCTGCACGATGCCGGCATCCGTTTTCGCCGTCACCGTGAGGCCGTCGGCGACCCGGTCGATGGACTGGTGGTGATACACCGGCACCGCCGGCAGCAGGGTCTGGCCATCGAGCAGTGTACTGAGGGTCGTGTGCGGTTCGATCACGACGTCGACGACGTTGAACACGCCGCCGCCCGCCTGGTAGCTGGTGTCGCCGACCAGATCGGGCAGATGCTGGTGCAGGCTGCCGCCGAGGGCGACGTTGAGCATTTGGGCGCCGCGACAGATGCCCAGAAACGGAAGTTCGCGGGCGATGGCCTCGTGCAGCAGCAGATCTTCCCAGGTGTCGCGGTCGGGCCGGGGTTCGTCGGTCTGTACGTGCGGCGCCTGCCCGTACCGGGCCGGGTCGACGTCTTTGCCGCCGGTGATGATCAGGCCGTCGAGCCCATCGAGCACCCGCCGGGCGACGGCGGCATTCACCGGCTGCGGCGGCAGCAGTACGGCGATCCCGCCGGCGCTCGTGACCGCATCGAAGTACACCCGCGGCAAGATCGCGGCCGGCACGTCCCACACCCCGGTCTGGGCCTGTTCCAGATAGGTGGTCAGACCGATGATCGGTCCGGGAGTTTCAGAGGCGTTCAAAGCCGCGCACCCGCTCCCAATCGGTCACGGCGGCGTCGAAGGCCGTCACCTCGATGCGGGCGTTGTTGGCGTAGTGCTCGACGACCTCGTCGCCGAAGGCCTCCCGGGCGATAGCCGACCCGGTGAACAGGTCGGCCGCTTCGCGCAGGGTCGAGGGCACCCGTGGCAGGTCGCTGGTGTAGGCGTTGCCTTCGAAGGCCGGCTCCAGTTCAAGCTCGTGCTCGATGCCGTAGAGACCGGCCGCGATCAGGGCGGCGACGGCGAGATACTGGTTGACGTCGCCGCCGGGCACCCGGTTCTCCACTCGGATACCTGGGCCATGCCCGACCACGCGCAGGGCACAGGTGCGGTTGTCGAAGCCCCAGCCGAGCGCGGTCGGGGCGAAACTACCGGGCACGTAGCGCTTATAGGAGTTGATATTGGGGGCAGAAAAGAGGGTGAGTTCGCGCATCACCGCGAGCTGTCCGGCCACAAACTGTCGGAACACGGGCGACATGCCGTTCTCGGCATCAGCTTGATAGAACGCTGATTCGCCGCCGGGGCGCTGCAGACTGATATGGATATGGCAGCTGTTGCCCTCGCGCTCGTTGTATTTGGCCATGAAGGTGATGCTCTTGCCCTGGGCGTCGGCGATCTCTTTGGCACCGCTCTTATATATGGAGTGGTTGTCGCAGGTGGCCAGGGCCGTGGCGTAGCGAAACCCGATCTCCTGCTGACCGAGGTTGCACTCACCCTTGACGCCCTCGCAATACATTCCGGCGCCGTCCATGGCCAGACGGATCTCCCGCAGCAACGGCTCCATTCGAGCGGATGCCTGCAGCGAGTAGTCGATGTTGTAATCGCTGGCCGGGGTCAGGCCTCGATAGCCCTTATGCCAGGCAGCGCGGTAGCCATCGTCGAACACGATGAATTCCAGCTCGGTCGCGCAAAAGGGGAGGAGGCCGTATGCGGCCAGTCGGTCGAGCTGCCGGCGCAGAATCTGCCGCGGCGAGGCGACCACGGGGGTGTCGTCTGGCCAGTACAGGTCGGCGGTGACCAGGGCGGTTCCGGGCAGCCACGGAGCCAGACGGAGGGTGTCAAGGTCGGGCCGCATCGCCATATCGCCGTAGCCGCGGCCCCAGCTCGACATGGCATAACCCTCGACCGTGTTCATCTCCACGTCGACGGCGAGCAGATAGTTGCAGCACTCAGCACCGTGCGCCGCGGCATCCTCCAGGAACAGCCGTGCTGAGAGACGCTTGCCCACCAGCCGCCCCTGCATGTCGGTGAACGCGACGATCACCGTATCGATCTCGCCGAGCGCAACCCGCGCGGTCAGCTCGTCCAGGGTGAGGTTTCCGGTACGGGTGGTCATTGAGCTTCTCCTCGGAGCCGGTCAAACGAAACGAGTCGGTCAAAGCCGGCAATCGTGCGATTTTCAACCATTAGACCACAGACCCAGCCGTACAGGGAAGGCCAATTTGCCTACACTGAGCAGATTTCATTTACTCAAAGGTATATACACCGCACCATTCCAGGCCATACCATCGTGCCAATCTCACTGAACTAGTGCTCACCGGCCGAAGGTGTTTTGCGTCTGTTTACCGACCGGGTGCGCAACGAGCGCAAAGGAATACTGATGTCCAAAGACACCTTGAAAGTTTCGGGCGTTAAATACACCACCGCGAAGGTCGGATACTTCGAGAAACGCAAGCTCAAACGCACTGCTGGCATTTGGGGCCTGTGGGGATTGGCGGTGGCCGCCGTTATCTCCGGCGACTTCTCCGGCTGGAACTTCGGCATCGGATTTGCCGGTTTCGGCGGGATGCTCATCGCCTTCCTGCTTCTCATCGTCATGTATTACGGCATGATTTTCAGCATCGGCGAGATGGCGGCAGCCATGCCGCACACCGGCGGTGCCTACTCCTTCGCCAGAGCGGCGATGGGGCCCTGGGGCGGATTCGTCACGGGACTCGCAGAAACAATCGAGTACGTCGCGACCACCGCCGTCATCGTCTACTTCTCGGCCTCCTACGCCGACTTCATCGCCACGGAACTGCTCGGCGTCTCACTGCCGCCCTGGCTCTGGTGGATGCTGCTCTACGCCGCGTTCATCGCACTGAACGCTGCCGGGGCTGCGATTTCGTTCAAATTCGCCATCGTGGTCGCGATCATTTCGATCGCCATCCTGCTGGTGTTCTCGGCGATGGCAGCCCTCTCCGGCCTGTTCAGCTGGGACAACCTGTTCAATATCGTGCCGGATGCCGGCCAGAGCGCGTTCCTGCCGCACGGCATCATCCCCATCCTGTTCGCCCTGCCCTATGCCATGTGGTTCTTCCTCGGCATCGAGGAACTGCCGTTGGCCGCCGAAGAATCGCACAATCCGGTGCGGGATATTCCCCGGGCCGGATTCATCGCTCGCTCGACCCTGATCGTGACCGGGTTGCTCGTGCTGTTCCTGAACACGGGAGTGGTTGGTGCGTCGGAAATTGCCGGTTCGGGCGAGCCGTTGCTCGACGGGTTCCGGGCGATCGTCGGTGACGGCGTGGCGGCCGTGCTGGCACTGTTCGCGCTGATTGGGCTGCTGGCCTCGCTGCAGGGGATCATGTTCGCCTACGGACGCAATATGTATTCGCTCTCCCGAGCGGGCTACTATCCGAAGTTCCTCTCGCTCACCGGAAAACGCCAAACCCCGGCCATCGCCCTGCTGGTCGGTGCGATCATCGGCTTCGTGGCACTCGTGCTGGTCGACGCGCTGGGCGGCTCCGGCGGCGTCGCGGGGGCCATCGTGCTGAACATCGCTGTCTGGGGCGCCGTGATCGCCTACGTGCTGCAGATGGTGTCGTTCGTTCTGTTGCGCAAGAAGTTCCCCAATGCGCGCCGACCGTACCTCAGTCCGTGGGGTGTCCCCGGAGCGGTCATCGCCGGCATCCTCTCACTGGCCATCTTCTTCGGGTTCTTCATCAATGAACCGGCTCGGCCCGCGATCGTGGCCATCGCCGTGGTCTACGTCGTCATGCTCGCGGCCTTTGCGCTGTGGGGGCGCAAGCGCCTCGTGCTCTCACCCGAGGAGGAATACGCGGTGTCCGGCGGGTTGCACCGCGACCCGCAGCAGGAAGGCTACGGCGGCACCGTCGAAGACGACCTCCTCGCCAGCGACGGTCGTGACGCGCCACGCCCCTGACCGGTCGGTGTACCGAGCGGCGGCATCCGCTTTCTCGAGCGGATGCCTGCTGGCGGCTAAATCTCGCGGCAGTGCGTCGTGAGCATGCCGATTTTGTCGATCGAAATGGTCACCGTCGAGCCGTCGCGCAGAAAGATGGGAGGCTTGCGGCTGTACCCGGCGCCGCCCGGGCTCCCGGTGGAGATGAGCGTGCCCGGCAGCAGGGTCGACGTCTTCGACAGGTAGGAAATGATCTCGGCGACGGTGCGCACCATGTCGCCGCTCGAGGCATCCTGCAGGATGCGCCCGTCGACGTGGGTGGTCAGCCACAGGTCCTGCGGGTCACCGATCTCGTCGGCGGTGACGACGAGCGGGCCGGTCGGGGTGAAGCCGTCGAAGGACTTGCAGCGCGACCACTGCGCTTCGGAGAATTGCAGGTCGCGCGCGGTGATGTCGTTCACGACGGTGTAACCGAAGACGTAGTCGAGGGCGTTGGCGACCGTCACGTTGCGGGCCGGACGGCCGATGATCACGCCGAGTTCCGCCTCGTAGTCGACCTGTTCGGTCAGGTCGCGCGGCCAGGTGATGGTCGAGCCGTGTCCGGTGAGCGAGTTGGGCCAGAGCGAAAACACGGTCGCGGCGGTTTCGAGGCGCAGGCTGAGCTCGGAGGAGTGCGCGGCGTAGTTGGCGCCGATGGCGATAATCTGCGGCGGGCGCAGCACGGCGGAGGAGTGCCGCAGCTCGTCGACCTGGGTTAGTACCGCCCCACCTGAAACAGCGTCCAGGCTGATCGCCCGCACGTGTTCGTAGCCGGCATCGCCGCGTTCCAGCAGGTCTTGCAGGTCGCGCGGCGCGTCGTTCATGACGTCGTCGAGGAACAGAGCCGCGTCGTCAAAGACCACAGCCAATCGGGGAACGGAATGGCCGTCAACTCTGAGATGCGCAAATTTCACTCTTCTAGGCTAGCGGCCCGGGCGTCGGCCCGCCCTGTGGGGTGCGCCAACCCTCATTCGATCCGCTTGGAGGAAACGGGGGATATGGGAGGTATTGCCCCGGCCGCCCGCCAGAGATGCATTCCCGCGTAGCTGCGCCACGGCGCCCAATCCGCGCCGCGGGCCGCGAGCGCGCGCGGTTCGATTGGTAGGCCGAGCAGGCCGGCACCCTGCCGCAGGGCCAGGTCGCTGGTCAGCAGATTGTCCGGGCTGCCAAGCACCCGCAGCGCTCGGCGAAGACCCGGTCGACCATTGGCGGGTCGGCGGCGGTAGCTGAGCGGTTCACCCCCTCAGCCCGCCACGCCAGCACGAGCATCGGTAGCGAAAATCAGACATCGTGCCGCTCACTAGGCTGAACGGATGAACGCACTGACGCGCCTCCAGACCGAGCTTGGCGACATCGTCAGCATCGACCCGCTTGACCTTGCGGCCAGCCGCACCGACAAGTCCGGCTGGGTCGCCGACGGCACACCGCTGGCCATCGTGCGCGCGACCGAGGTGGACCAGGTGCAGGCGGTGCTGCGCATCGCAACCGAGTTTCGAGTGCCGGTGGTGACCCGCGGGGCCGGCACCGGCCTGTCCGGGGGAGCCTGCGGCACCGACGGCTCGATCGTGCTGAGCGTGGCCGGCCTGAACCGCATCCTCGAAATCAATGCCGACGACGAACTCGCCATCGTTGAAGCGGGTGTGATCAACCAGCACCTCAATGACGTGCTGGCCGAAAAGCAGCTCTGGTTCACGCCCGATCCGGCGAGCAAGGCCATTTCCACGGTCGGCGGCAACATTGCCACGAACGCCGGCGGGCTGCTCTGCGCCAAATACGGCGTCACCCGGGAGGCCGTGCTCGGCCTCGTGGTCGTGCTCGCCGACGGCAGCCTGCTGCGCACCGGCCACCGCACCATTAAGGGCGTCACCGGCTACGACCTCACCGCACTTCTGACCGGATCGGAGGGAACCCTCGGCGTCATCGTCGAGGCAACGGTGCGGGTGCGCGCGCTGACCGCTGGCACGGTCGCCACCATCGGCGCGGTCTTTGAGACCGTCACCGCGGCGGCCGCAGCGAGCGCTGCCGTCACGGCCGCTCGCATCCGTCCCGCCGTGATGGAACTGATCGACCCGATCGCCCTCGCCCACGTCGCGACCTACCTGGGCCCGGAGGGGTCGGCCGGGTTGCCGCTGGGCCGCGGCGCATTTCTACTAGTGCAGACCGACGGGCCGGCTGCGCTCGCCGAGGCCGAGCACGCCCTCATCGTGTTGCGCGCAGCCGGCGGCGAGGCCACCCTCTCAACGGATGCCGCTTCCGGCGAACGCCTGCTGGCCATCCGCCGCGCCATGCACCCGGCCCTCGAGCAGCTGGGCCAGGTTCTCATTGAAGACGCGTCGGTGCCGCGCTCGCGCATGGCCGAGATGTTCGCCGCGATCGCCGATATCAGTACCCGCACGGGGATTCCCATCCCAACGGTCGCCCACGCCGGCGACGGAAACCTGCACCCCAACTTCGTGATCGAGCGGCAACCCGGTGCGGCAGCGGATGCGCCGGTGCCCGACGAGATCTGGGCGGCGGCCGACGAAATGTTCCGGGCAGCGCTCGCGTTGGGCGGCACCCTCACCGGCGAACACGGTGTCGGCGTACTCAAGCGCCGGTGGTTGCGCGATGAGATCGGCGACCGCAGCCTAAACCTGCAACGTCAGCTCAAGGCGGTGTTCGATCCGCTGGGTATACTCAACGCCGGCACCATGTTCGCCGCCTGAGCGCCGGCGGGGTCGTCCCGGTATTCTCAAGTAATGAGTCTCGACCAGCCGCCTGGCCAGCCGTCCCCCGAACACCTTCCCGTGCAGGCGAGCCCGGCCCCGGTTCAACCGGTCTGGAACCGGGCGGTGCGACCCTCGCGTGCCGGCGCGATCGTGCTCGGCGTTGTCGGAATCGTGCTCGCCGGGCTGGCCCTGCTGGCCGTCATTTTGTATCTGACCACGTTCCTCGGCACCGGGGCGCTGCTGCTCGGACTGCTCCTGGCGTTGCTGCCGCTCGCGGTCGTGCTGCTGGCGGTACGCTGGATTGACCGCTGGAACCCGGAGCCGCGCCCGGCCCTCATCTTCGCCTTACTCTGGGGCGCTGGCATCTCCATCGCCAGCGCGCTCGTCTTCGACCTCGGGGTGCGGATCACGATTGCGGCGAGCTCGGGGGCACTCGCCGGGAGCGATTTCGCATCCGCTGTTATTCAGGCGCCCCTGGTCGAGGAAATCGCCAAGGGGTTCGGCGTTCTGGTCTTGTTCTGGGCGGTGCGTCGGCATTTTGACGGTCCGCTCGACGGCGTCGTGTATGCCGCCACCATCGCCGCTGGCTTTGCCTTCTCCGAGAATATTCAGTACTTTGGCCTGGCCATGGCCGACGGCGGCGCGCAGCACCTGGGGGTCACGTTCTTGTTGCGCGGAGTCTTTTCGCCGTTCGCGCACGTCACCTTCACCATCTGCACCGGACTGGCCTTGGGCCTGGCCGCCCGGCGCGGCGCCTCGAAGAGTGGGGCGTTCGGATTCTTTCTGCTCGGCCTCCTGCCCGCAATCGGCCTGCACGCGCTCTGGAACGGTGCCACCTTTGTGCTGGCCGGTGACGCATCCGTTCTGATCTACTACGTCGTCGTGCAGGTGCCGCTGTTCATCGTCGCTATTCTCATCGTGGTATTTTTCCGCCGCCAGGAGGCGCGCATCACCCTGCGACGGCTGCACGAATATTCGCAGGCCGGCTGGTTTACCGCGGACGAGGTTTCCATGCTCGGCACCGGGGCCGGCCGACGTCAGGCTATGGCCTGGGGCGCGCGTCAACCGCGCTCGCGCCAGCTCGCCATGCGCCATTTCATAGCGGATGCGACCCGCCTCGCCTTTGTTCGAGACCGCCTCGTTCGCGGCCAGGGCACCCCCGCGTTATACGCCCGCGAGGCACTCCTGCTCGGTTTGCTCATAAACCACCGGGCCGAGGTACTGGGGCAGCAGCCTCCGGGCTGAAAACGAATAGTCCGCACCAACAGAAACTCGCCGCTTCGGTGGTGTGGCAATGCCGACGACTCTACCGATGCGACGAGTTGGTGTATGACTAGAGTGCACCTGCGGCGCCGTGGACGCAAGCATTATTTTTTTTGGATCTCGCCGGTGTGCAATCGGGCACAAAATCCGGTTGGATGGGTGCATGACTGATATGAATTCCAAGCCCGAAATCGACTTTCCAGAGGGCGCTGCGCCCGAGCAACTTGAGGTCACCGATATCGTCGTCGGAGACGGCGCCGAGGCGGCTGCCGGCGCGACCGTCGACGTGCATTACCTCGGTGTTGAGTTTGAGTCCGGCGACGAGTTTGACTCGTCCTGGAACCGAGGCCAGTCGATCAACTTTCCGTTGCGCTCGCTCATCGCGGGCTGGCAGGAAGGCATCCCCGGCATGAAGGTTGGCGGGCGTCGCAAGCTCGTTGTGCCCCCGCATCTCGCCTACGGCCCGGCTGGCTCCGGCCACCGTCTCTCCGGCCAGACTCTGATCTTCGTGATTGACCTGCTCGGCGTCAGCTAAAGCGCCACTCGAATCGAAACTAAACGAAACGGGATGCGGCTGCGGCAGTCGCATCCCGTTTTGTCTGCCGGGTGGGCGCTACGACTATGACCGGTCGATGCGCAAATGCTTGATCTTGGAGGTGTGACCGCGAATGATGCTCACATCACGCTTGGCCACCTTGAAATGCTTGGCCAGCAGAGCGACCAGGGCGTCATTGGCCGCGCCCTCTACCGCGCGCTGCTGCAGAAAGACGGTGACGGAGGCGTGTTCCGGAGTGCTTTCGGCATCGTCGACCACGAGGGGGCCTTTGCGGCTGCCCGGCTTCACGTGCACGGTCAGGTTGAGCATGGCGGGCACGGGACTCCTGTTTGCCCTGGTTGGATGACAACGGGCTCACCTCAACGGTAGCGCGCCCGGTCACCGGCTCTACATCAGCGCCGTTGTGGGTTCCGGGCCGAGGGTGAACCGTCGCCCGGTGATCGTTGTTGGCATGATTTCGACGAAGGTCGGCTTGACCGTGGGAATCAGAGGCCGAAGCGGCAGGGCGGCGGCCGCGTCAATCTCGTGCTGGGAGTCGAGCGCCCGTGCCGTTCCGTGCACGACGACGCTCCACGCTTCGTCGCGACCCACGCCATCCGTTTCGAAGGCCACCGTGTGGTTCACGGTCAGTTCTACGAGTTTGGTGCCGGCTGCCGTGCGAAACAGCAGCCGACGATCGGCCGCGACGAAATTCACCGGAAAGATGTCGGCAACGCCGCCGACGGCGACCGCGAGGCGGCCCAGACTCGCCGAGAGCAGGGCATTCCAGCATTCCTCTTCCGTGAGAGTGTGCACGGGATTGTGGGTGGCGTCGACATCGTCGTAGGTCATGGTCCATAATCACACGATCCGGGACCCCGATCGAGGGGTGCATCGGCAAAAGTCGGCCTGTTCCTAAGAAAATCTCTTGCCCCACTTTGCGGCACGCTTTACCGGTAAGCTGGAAATTTGCCCAGCGGGGCACATGCCTGGCGGCTCAGCAACGGTTTCTTTCGTTCGCCACAATCTATTCTTTGAGAAAGTTTCACAGTGAGTGCGCTACCCGAAGTACCGGCGAAAACGCCGAAAATCAGTCCCCCCCGACCCCGGCGATTTGTTATTCCGGCACCTCGAGTGTTTTATCCGGCCCTCGGCATCATTTTGGCCGTCGTGATCGTCGCCATCGCCTTCCCGGTACGCACCGGCAGCGTGCTCGCCCTGCTGCAGGGTTGGGTCGTCGCCGGTCTCGGACCGTACTACATGGTCATCGTTGCCGCCTTCGTGGTATTCGCCATCTGGATGGGCGCGAGCCGCTTCGGCGACATCAAACTTGGCCAGGACGACGACAAGCCGGAATTCGGCATCATGAGCTGGTTCGCGATGCTGTTCGCCGCCGGCATGGGCATCGGCCTCGTCTTCTGGGGAGCGGCCGAGCCGCTCACCTTCTTCACCAACCCCAAACCCGGCGTGACCGGAGACTCGCAGGAGCTCGCCGCCGCCGCCATGTCGCAGACCTTCCTGCACTGGGGCTTTCACGCTTGGGCAATCTACGCCGTCGTCGGACTCGCGCTGGCCTACTCCATCCACCGCAAGGGCCGTCCGGTATCCATCCGCTGGGCTTTGGAGCCGCTCCTCGGTGACCGGGTCAAGGGCCGCCTCGGTGACGCCATCGACGTCATTGCCATCGTCGGAACCCTGTTCGGCGTGGCGACCTCACTCGGTCTCGGGGTCAAGCAGATTGCGGCCGGCCTGAGCTACCTCGGCGTCGTGGGTGAAGTCAACAACACCCTCCTTGTCGTGCTCATCATCGTGATCACCGCCATCGCCACCGTTTCCGTGGTGAGCGGAGTCGGCAAGGGCATCAAATGGCTCTCCAACATTAACCTCGGCGTGGCCGGGCTGCTGCTGATCGCTGTACTCGCCCTCGGCCCCACGCTCTACCTGTTCCGTCTACTCGTCGAGTCCATCGGTGGGTATTTTCAAAACGTCGTCGGCCTCACCTTCGACGCCGGTTCTTTCACCGGCCAGGCGGGAATCGACTGGCAGGGCGCCTGGACAATCTTCTACTGGGGCTGGTGGATCTCCTGGGCGCCGTTCGTCGGTGTTTTCATCGCACGCATTTCGCGCGGCCGTACCGTGCGTGAGTTCATCGCCGGCGTGCTGCTCGTGCCTACCCTGGTCACCTTCGTCTGGTTCGCCGTTATGGGCGGCAGCGCCATCAAACTGGCCTGGGAAGGCGACGGCGGCGGTCTCTTCGACCCCGCGGTCGGAATCATCTCCGAGAACGTGCTGTTCAACTTCCTCGGCCAGCTGCCGCTCGGCGGCATCCTCTCGGTTATCGCGGTCATCGTGGTGGCGATCTTCTTCATCACCTCGGCCGACTCTGGCTCGCTCGTGATCGACATGCTCGCCTCGGGTGGCGACACCAACCCGCCCAAGTGGAGCCGCATCATGTGGGCGAGCCTCGGCGGAATCGTCGCGATCGCCTTGCTGCTGGCCGGCGGACTCGCTGCCCTGCAAACCGGAGCGATTCTGACCGCGATACCGGTCAGCATCGTCATGATCGGTATGTGTATTGCCACCTACAAGGCGTTCCGCATCGAGCACGAGGTTCTGGTCAGCGCTGAACGTCGTCAGCGTCGGGAGGAGATGGCGCGCCGCATCGGCAAGACCGTGACCGCGCACCTCGAGGAGAACTTCGACGACCACTTCGGCGTTCAGGTCGACGGCCACATCGAGGCCGCGCTGACCGATGATCCAGCCCGTCGCCCCCGCTGGGGCCGTCGATCGAAAGAATAACCAGCACCACCGCCGGTTCAGGGCCGCCTACATTCCGTTGGCGGCCTTGACGCGGTTGACCAGGTCGCGCCACGGACCGTTGACCTCGGGCTCGGCGAGCACCACCTCGTGCGGGGCGCATCGAATGCGATAGGCGAACCGGTCTGCAGTTGCCACGCTGTCGGTAACGTCGTCCCAGGGCAGCGAATCGAGAAAATCCGCCCAGGTTGCGGGGTCGGGTTGCTCTTCAACTCTGACTTCCCAGGTGAGGCGGATCCCGGCCATCCCGCCGCTGCGCGAGACAATGACTTTCATACCGAAAGGTTACCCCGATGGTTGCCCCGCGGTCGGCCCGCGTGGCGGCTCCGGCAGCATCGGTGCCAGCGGGTCGACGAGAGGTGCCGAATACGCTGGCGGCAGGGAGATACCAGGGGCGCTCGGAGTGCCGGTCGTGTTGGGCAGCGGCGAGGGAACGGCGGCCACTACCCCGACCGTCGCCCAGGCCCGCAAGACCGCGTCGTGGGCGGTCGAACCGTTTCCATAGAGGTGGGCCGCGGTATCCGCCGTCGCCGCCGCGAAGGCAGCAAAATCGCTCTGCGGGCGAAGCATCGGTCCGGTGAGCGTGTCATACCAAATGCGGCCCGGCATTTCCCAGGCGTTGCCGCCGATGGCCTCGGCGACGAGATAGAAGGCGCGGTTGGGAATGCCCGAGTTGAGGTGCACCCCGCCGTTGTCGTCGTCCGTCTCGATGTAACCGGCCATGCTGTCCGGCTGCGGATCCTTGCCAAGCACATCATCGTTGTAGGCCGTGCCGGGCGCTTTCATCGAGCGCAGGGCGATGCCCTCAACCTGTTCGGTGAATAGGCCCTCGCCGATCAGCCAGCTGGCCGCGCTGGTCGGCTGTCCCCGCAGATTTTGCTCGACGAGCGCGCCGAACACATCGGAAATGGACTCGTTGAGCGCGCCGGACTGACCCTCGTACTCCAGGTTCGCCGTGAATTGGGTGACGCCGTGCGTGAGCTCGTGACCGATCACACTCGGCGAAATGGTGAACCGGTTGAAAACCTGGCCATCTCCGTCGCCGAACACCATGCGTTCACCGTCCCAGAAGGCGTTGTCGTATTTCTGGCCATAGTGCACCGTGGCATCCATCGGCATACCACCGTTATCGATGCTGTCGCGTCCGAACTGGTTCCAGTACATCGCCTGGGTGGCTCCGAGGCTGTCATACGACTCGGTCACGGCAGGGTCGGTTCCGGCGGGCTGACCCTCCGTGCGCACCCGGCGACCGGGTAGGCGTTCGAGGCCACCGGCATCCGAAATGGTGCGATCGGATTCCCCCGGTGTGCGGGTGGGTAGGCTGCGCGCACTCGGGTGGGCGCGTGGATGCGTGCCATCGCGCAATTGCCGAATCCGCGAGTCCCGCAGTAGCGAGTCCCTGGCGGCAGCCGCGGCCCGTGCGAATTTGGGAACGTCTAGTTGTGCCAATCGCATCAGCAGGTACGGCGGCACGATCGTGCAGTGTGGGTGGATCTGCGGCGTGTAGATCTGCGGCGTGTAGATTTGCGGAGTGTGGATTTGCGGAGTGTGAATCTGCGGAGTGTCCATGTGCAGAGTCTGGCACCGGGCACCGACATCGCAACAGGTCGAAGCGCCCCGCTGAATAGACTCGCCTCATGCGCTTTGGAATCGTCATTCTCCCGCAAGACCCGTGGCCGCGTGCGCGCGAGAAGTGGCTCGGTGCCGAGCAGTACGGCTTCGACCACGCCTGGACCTACGACCACCTGTCCTGGCGGTCGCTCGTCGACGAACCCTGGAATGCGACCATTCCCACCCTGACCGCCGCAGCGGCCGTGACCGAACGCATCGTTCTGGGCACCTTTGTCTCCTCACCGAATTTTCGGCATCCGGTGCCGTTTGCCAAGGACATAGCCACCGTCGACGACGTGTCGAACGCACGGTTTCTGCTCGGGGTCGGGTCGGGCGGCACCGGGTTCGACGCCACCGTTCTGGGCCAGCCCGAGTACACGCCCCGGCAGCGGCACGAACGGTTCGCCGAATTCGTCGCCGACCTCGACCTCTTGCTACGCGGCGAGGAGGCGGGTTCCACCGCGGGAATCAGTTTCGCTGGTGACTGGTACTCGGCTGTCAATGCGCGCATGGTGCTGCCCAAGTCGACCGCCCCGGTGCGCCAACGCGTGCCGTTCGTCATCGCCGCCAACGGCCCCAAAGGCCTGGGACTGGTCAGTCTGTTCGGGCAGGGATGGGTGACGACCGGCCAGGATGGAGCCTCGGGGGAGGACTGGTGGGAGGGCGTTCGCGGCCTCACTCACCGGCTGGACGACGTGGCGACCGCTGAAGGCCGAGACCCGGCCGCCATCGACCGCTACCTCTCACTCGACAGCGGCGGAACATATTCCCTGCAGAGCATGAATGCGTTCGAGGATGCCGTCGGCCGCGCTGCCGACCTCGGTTTCACCGACGTCATCAGCCATTGGCCGCGCGCCAGTGGAATCTACGCCGGCGACGAAGCCGTACTCGAAGCGGTGGCGGGCACCTTCACCGAAATCAAATGAAGTAGCCGGTCGATCGGGGTTTCTGCCCGATGCCTGTCTAGGCTGGGTGCATGCGCGCACACGACGACCCCACGCCCCTGGTTCCTCGCACTCCGCTGAATGACCGCCTCGGCTGGCTCGGCCTGCGCAGCGGGCAGATTCTCCTCGTTATCGTGCTCGCGTCCGCCGTCATCTACGGACTCGTGCAGCTCAAGCTCGTCGTCATCCCGGTCTTGATCGCCATCATCCTTGCCTCGGCTCTGAGTCCGGTGATCAACGGACTGCGCAAGCGCGGCGTCGCCGCTATTCTGGCCACCTGGATCACCCTGCTCGGCGGCATCGCCGTGTTCGGCGGCATCATCACGCTCATCGTGTTCGCTGTGCGCGACCAGTGGAACGAACTGTTCTCCTCGGCCTCCGAGGGCATCGACAAGCTCCAGCAGTTCCTCATCGACGGACCGATCCAGGTCGACGAGCAGCAGATTACCGACGCCCGCAATAGTGTCGTCGATTTTCTCACCAGCAGTCAGTTCGGCTCGGGGGCGCTGGCCGGGGCATCCGCTGTTTTTGAACTGATCACCGGGTCCGTGCTGCTCGTGGTCATTCTGTTCTTCTTCCTTAAGGACGGCGGCCAGATCTGGAACTTCTTCCTGAGTCCGTTCAAGGGAGAGCGCCTGGCCCGTGGCCGACGCATCGGTCAGACCTCCCTGCGCGTGCTGGGCGGGTACGTACGTGGCACCGCGATCGTCGCCGCCGTCGACGCCACCGCGATCGGCATCGGCCTGGCCATTTTGCAGGTTCCGCTCGCCCTGCCGCTCGCGGTCATCGTGTTCCTCGGAGCGTTTATTCCGCTGATCGGAGCGACCGCGGCCGGAGTGCTCGCCGCGCTGGTGGCCCTGGTCGCGAGTGGCCCGGTCGTGGCGCTCATCGTGCTCATTATCGTGGTCGCCGTCAACCAGCTCGAGGGAAACTTTCTGCAGCCGGTCGTCATGGCGCAGTCACTCAAGCTGCATCCGCTCGTCATCCTGGTCGGCCTGACCGCCGGAACCATTCTCGGCGGCATTGTCGGTGCCGTGCTCTCGGTGCCGATCGCTGCCGTCGCCTGGGCCATCGCCAAGGCCTGGAACACCCCGGATGCCCCACGCGCCATTTTGCCGAAGCGGCTCGTGCGCAAGCGCTAAACCCATCCTGCTCGTGCCACCGCTGCCACCCGCATGACTGGAGAACCATGACCGAGCAGAGCCACTTCCACCTGCCGCGCCCGCGCCTAACGCTCGACCAGGCGGCCGATCTCGCCCGCGAGCGGTTCAACGTCATCGGCGTCGTCACCGAGCTGGGCAGCAACCAGGACCGCAACTTTCGCATTTACACGGATGCCGCCACGGTCGTACTCAAGGTCTCCAACCCGGCCATCGCGGCCGTCGAGCTTGAGGCGCAGAACGCTGCCCTGGCGCACCTCGGCGATCTGGGCCTGGACCTGCCCGCTGCCGTCACGGCGATCGACGGCAACGAGATCCAGCGCATCACGATCGACGGGCAGACCCTCGACCTGCGCCTGCTGACCTACGTCGACGGGCATCCGCTGACCGATTCGGTGCGGCTCACGGCAGGGCAGGTGCGCTCGCTCGGCGATGTGGCCGGCCGGATCGTGCGTGGCCTGTCCAACTTCGAGCACGCGGGAACCGACCGCTTTCTGCAGTGGGACCTCCGGCGTGGGGGCGAGGTCATCGACGCACTCCTCGGCCAGGTCAATGACGACGCGCGCCGCGAACATTTGCGCACCGTGACCGACGCCGCCCGAATGCAGCTCGCCCCGCTCAAGGGTGACCTGCGCGTGCAGACGATCCACGGCGACCTGACCGACGACAACGTAGTGAGCCGGGACGGCGACAGCATCTCCGGCGTCATCGACTTCGGCGACGTCGCCCAGGGCTGGCTCGTTGCCGAGCTCGCCGCGACCTGCGCCTGTGTGTTGTATCGCAGCCCGCGGCATCCGCTGGCCATTCTCGACACCATCGATGCCTTCGCCAGGCAGGTGCCGCTCTCCGACGCCGAACTCACCGCTCTCTGGCCCCTCATCGTGCTGCGCACGGCGGTGCTCGTGGTGAGCGGCGAAGCGCAGGTGCAGCTCGACGGTGACAACGACTATGCCGACGCCAACCGCGCCCGCGAGTGGCTCGCCTTCGCCACGGCCGCCGACCTTGATGGTGCAGAGGTCGAAGCCCTCATCCGGTTCATGTTGGCGGGCACCGACGCCCCCATCATGACAACCGACTACCCCCTGGCTGGGCCGCTCGATCCAGCGGCCATCATCGACCTGTCCGTGACGAGCGCCGGATACGACGCCGGAGTCTGGCTGGAACTGGACATTGATGCGCGCATTACAGCGGATGCCGCAGCCCAGCTCGGCCACGCCGTCACCCGCTACGGCGAATACCGGCTCTCCCAAACGCGCATCAACACGGCCGAGGAATCCGTCACCCTGGCCCTCGGCGTCGAGGTGATCCTGCCGGCCGGCAGCCACATCACCGCGCCGATCGCGGGGACGGTTGTGGTCGTCGATTCCGACACGGTGCGGCTCGAGGCCGCCCACTTTGACCTGTGGCTGACCGGCATCGACGCCGCGGCGATCGACGGCCAGACCGTCGAAGCCGGAACGACTCTCGGTACCGCTCTCGGTGCGGCTCAGGCCAATTCGGCCGGTGCACGCCACGCCGCCCGAGTGGCCCGCGTGACCCTGCAGACCAGCCGGCTTCGCGGCATCCGCCCGCCGTTCTTCGCCGCACCGTCACACGCGGCGCTCTGGCAGCGGGTCTGCCCCGACCCGTCAGCGCTGCTCGGGCTGGAAACCGCCCGTTCACTGGCCGATGCCGGCGCCCTGCTGCAGCGCCGGGACCAGTCCTTTGCGCGCGTGCAGGAACACTATTACCAAGCCCCGCCGCAGATCGAACGTGGCTGGCAGCATCACCTCATCGATACTCACGGCCAGGCCTACGTCGACATGGTGAACAATGTCACGACAGTCGGCCACGGGCACCCGCGCATTGCCGAGGCCGCGCGCAGCCAATGGTCGCTGCTGAATACCAACTCCCGCTTTCACTACGAGGAGCTTGTGCGCTTCACCGAGCGCCTCGCCGCACTCGCCCCCGACCCGCTCGACACCGTCTTTCTGGTCAATAGCGGCACCGAGGCCGTCGACCTCGCCCTGCGCCTCGCCCTCAGCTACACCGGCCAGGACACCGTGCTCGCGGTGCGCGAGGCCTATCACGGCTGGTCGCTGGCAGCGGATGCCGTCTCCTCCTCGGTCGCCGACAACCCCCGGGCGCTCGACACCCGGCCCGACTGGGTGCACCTGGTCGAAGCGCCGAACGCCGTGCGCGGCAAATATCGGGGCATGCAGTCTGCCCCGCAGTACCTCGACGACCTCGACGGCGATCTGCGGGACCTGGCCGACGCCGGGCGCACGGTAGCCGCGTTCATCGCCGAACCCGTATTCGGCAATGCCGGCGGCGTGTTATTGCCCGACGGCTACCTGGCCGGCGTCTACGAGCGGATGCGCGCCCGCGGCGCACTCTGCATCGCCGACGAGGTGCAGGTGAGCTACGCCCGGCTCGGCAAGCACTTCTGGGGTACCGAGCAACAAGGAGTGGTTCCCGACATCATCACCATCGCCAAGGCGATGGGCAACGGGCATCCGCTCGGCGCGGTCATCACCCGCCGCGACATTGCGGAGCGCTTCAGCGAGGAGGGACCGTTCTTTTCGTCGGCTGGCGGCAGCCCGCTGAGCTGCCGCATCGGCCTGACCGTGCTCGACATCATGCGTGACGAAGGCCTGCAACAAAATGCTGAGGTCGTCGGCCGGCATCTCAAACAGGGCCTGGAACGGCTCGGAGAACGCTTCGATCTGATCGGTGCGGTGTACGGAATGGGGCTCTACCTCGGCGTCGAGCTGGTCAGCGACCGCGCCGCCTTCACTCCGGCGACGGGCGCGGCCGCGCGGCTCTGCGACGAGCTACTGCTGCGCGGCTGCATCGTGCAGCCCACCGGCGACTTCAAAAACGTGCTCAAGATCAAGCCGCCGCTCTGTCTCAGTATCGCCAGCGCCGACCATTTTCTGGACGCGCTGGCCGACGCGCTGGGTGCCATCGCCCCCAGAGCAGCGCAGTCCCCGACGCTTAGCGCCGCGTCTTCGCGCTGATGCTCGGCGACGGTGTCGGCTCGGCGATGAACGCCAGGCCGCCAGCACTGTTGGCCGAGAGCATGAGGGCTTCGATCCAGTCCCGGTTGATCGACGGGGTGCGACTGCCAAAATATCGGTAGTAGAGCGTGCTCGTCGGGTCGAGCCAGATCGCGCTGCGACCACTTCCCTCGTCGGCCGAATCGGACCAGGTGAAAATGAAACTCTCCCGGCGCCGCAGCTTGGTGCTGATCACGATCTGCAGGTGCATGAGGGCACGATCGTCGAAGGTGATTACGATACCCGGATTGCCATAGAGCAACGTACCCATGTTCATGCACCTCCTCGATTGTTCCCCCACTGTAGCGCTATGAGCGGGCGGGAATAGACCGGGCGCATGGCACCAAAACGGGAGGGTGTGCCGGTTTTACCCGGGTGCTCTGCTAGGGTATCAAGGTTGCCGTTCAACGGCCGCGGATAAAGAGAGCTCAGGCATCCTGCCAAGGGCACCGCGCAGTGAGAGAAAGGGGATCCCACTTTATGGCACTCGAACCAGATGCTAAGAAGGCGATCATCGAAAAGTACGCTACCCACCCAGGCGACACCGGGTCCCCGGAAGTTCAGATTGCAATGCTCACGCAGCGCATTCTTGACCTCACCGAGCACCTGAAAGAGCACAAGCACGACCACCACTCACGTCGTGGCCTGCTTCTTATGGTTGGTCAGCGTCGCCGTCTGCTCGGTTACCTGTCGGACATCGACATCACTCGGTACCGCACACTGATCGGCAGCCTCGGCCTGCGTCGCTAATTTCGCGCAGTTTAATTGCACGAAGCGAATGCAGCGTTGACAACGCGAACTTCTTCACAACGGGTCGTCACCTTTTAGGTGGCGGCCCGTTGTGTGTGCCGCCGCCGAGCGGGGGGAGAACAGCGGCTTGCTAACATAGGTGGTTGGCAATAACGAACGGAAATCGGCATGAGTCTTAGGCGCACCAAGAGTATTGAAGATTCGATAGCAGACTCGCTGGAAAAGGGCCACAGCCTCAAACGCACACTCGGCACCTGGGACCTCATGATCATGGGCGTAGCGGTCGCCGTCGGAGCTGGAATCTTCTCGGTCGGCGCCAAGGCAGCCGGCAGCTACGCCGGACCGTCGGTTACCCTGGCCTTCCTGCTCGCCGCCTTCACCTGCGCCCTCGCGATCATGTGTTACGCCGAGTTCGCCTCGGCCGTGCCCGTCGCCGGGTCCGCCTACACCTTCACCTACGCGACCCTCGGCGAGCTGCTCGCCTGGATTATCGGCTGGGACCTCATTCTCGAGATGCTCACGGCTGCCGCCGTCATCGCCAAATACTGGGGCATCTACCTCAGCACCGTGTTCGATCTGGCCGGCTGGAACATTCCAGCGACGATCACCGTGATCGGCCTCGACGTCAGCTGGGGAGCTTTCGTCATCGTCGCCATCTTCACCGCCCTGCTCGTGCTCGGCACCCAACTCTCCGCCCGCGTCGCCAGCGTCTTCACGATCATCAAGGTCGCCATCGTGGTCTTCGTCATCATCGTCGGCGCGTTCTTCATCAACACCGCGAACTACACGCCGTTCATTCCGGCCGAAGTTCCCAGGGCCGGCGGCGAGGGCGACGTCTGGATGCAGTCCCTGTTCTCCTTCATGACTGGGGCGGCCCCGGCGCAGTACGGCCTGTTCGGCCTGCTGGCCGGTGCATCCCTGGTGTTCTTCGCGTTCATCGGCTTCGATGTGGTCGCTACGAGCGCCGAAGAGGTCAAGAACCCGCAGAAGACCCTGCCGCGCGGCATCTTCGCCGGCCTGGCGATCGTCACGGTGCTCTACCTCGGCGTCAGTCTCGTCCTCACCGGCATGGTTCCGTACACCGTACTGGCCGACGACCCGAACGCCTCCCTCGCGACCGCATTCGTCGCGGTCGGCGCCGGCTGGGCCGCTCAGGTGATCTCGATTGGAATCCTGGTCGGCCTCACCACCGTGATCATGGTGCTGCTGCTCGGCCTGTCCCGCGTGCTGTTCGCCATGAGCCGCGACGGCCTGCTGCCGCGCTGGCTCAGCGTCACGAGCGAAAAACGCCGCACGCCGGCGCGCATTCAGATCATCTCCGGTACCGCCGTCGCTCTCATCGCCGGGCTCACCGACGTGGGGGTGCTCGAAGAGATGATCAACATCGGAACACTGTCGGCCTTCGTGCTGGTGAGTATCGCCGTCGTCGTACTCCGCAAGAAGCGTCCCGACCTGCCGCGCGCGTTCAAGGTGCCGTTCTCGCCGGTGTTGCCGATCCTGTCGGCCGTGCTCTGCGTCTGGCTGATGCTCAACCTGACCACCCTCACCTGGGCACGGTTCGGGGTGTGGCTGGCCGTCGGGTTCCTCGTCTACTTCGCTTACGGTCGCCGCCACTCCGTGCTCGGCATCAAGCAGCGTGCGGCTGCTGCCGAAGCGGCCAGGGTCGAAGCTGGCGCCGCGACCAAGCCCGTCGACTAGCCGGCGAACTCGCCGTTCGTGTTCATCTCTTCCTGAATCATGAGGGCGAGCTGGCGCAGGAGGACAGCATCGAACCCCGAGTCCGCGCGCGGTTTCGGATCGAACACGCCGAGGGCGCCGATGCGCTCGCCCGAGGCCGCTTCGATGGGGAATCCGGCATAGAAACGCATGTGGGGCGCGCCGGTGACGAAGGCTTTGCGCCGCAGGCGTTGATCGGCGAGCGTGTCGGGCACGATGACTGCACCGCGTGCGCGCACAACTATCGCCGACATCGAATCGCTCCAAGCCGGGCTCGGCAAGGCTGGGCCGGTACTCGACCGAATCTGCAGGCGATTGCTGTCCCGAATAGCGAAGAGAGCGGATGTCGTGCCGAAAGACTGCTGCGCCAGCGCCACAATATGATCCAACCGGGTGTCACAGCCGCGTCTGAGGCGGCGCCGGTCACCGCCACGGATGGGCGCCGTGCTGGGCGTTGCATCGGTGGATCCGAGCGGCACCGGATAGCGGCTGCGCTGCACGACGTCCAGACGCCCCGCCATCTTCTTGGCCAGAAATTCGCCCCAGTGGCGATAATCGGTGGAATCCGACAGACCAGCGGAGGCTAGAAACTCGACGTCCGCCACGGGGACGAAAACGGAGCGACGCATCGACAGGCAGACCCGTTCGGTGATCGCGTCGAGCGATCGGGCGTGCCGGTCGGCGATTGTTCCGCCGAGGCTGTTGAAGATCGGAATGGCACGAATGGGTTGGATACCCTGAACGTAAATGTACGCGCTGTCATTCGTGTGTCGCTCGACAAAATTCAGGAGTCGAGTGAGGTTGGCCTGCCAGGTTCGCTCGGCCGTGAGGTGTAGGGCGTCACCGACGCCCAGAACGACGACGATCGCATCGAGGCGTCGAAGGTCAGCTCCGCGCAGTTGTACCTGCGCGGAGGCCAGCAGCCCGATCGAGCTGGCAATGAGGGCGACGTCAGCTCCGCGCTGCGTGCGCCCCGAAAGCGCCCGAGCGAGCGAACCGGGCAACGCGATATCGTGGCTGCTGACGCCCCAGCCGGCGGCCGGCCCGCTGCCGAGCACGAGAATGCGATCGCTGTCGATGCCGGGGGAGTGGGCCACCGGGGTGTCGCTGGGCTGCGGAATGGTGACGCTGCCCTGCATGCTGATCGCGGCCCAGGCACGCATCATTCCGGCTGCCGCCACCCGCGCGAGTCCCTGCATCGGCGCATCCTCATTTCAGTCACTAATACTTTGTCTGACACTGGAACGTGTGCCACCCATTCTCATGGCACCAGTTCGGGGCGGTTTACTGCCGGGAATGCGGTCAACCCGGCCGCAGTTACTGGTAATATCAATGCAAACGCATTGATTTTTCTGGAGGTTTACATGCAGTTCGGAATCTTCACCGTCGGCGATCGCACCGTTGACCCCACGACCGGGCGGGAACCGTCCGAGCACGAGCGCATCTCGGCAATGGTCACGATCGCACAGAAGGTCGAAGAAGTCGGCCTCGACGTATTCGCCACCGGTGAGCACCACAATCCGCCCTTCGTGCCGTCGTCCCCGACCACCATGCTCGGCTACATCGCAGCAAAGACGAGCCGCATCATCCTCTCGACAGCGACCACCCTGATCACGACCAACGATCCGGTGAAGATCGCCGAGGACTACGCGATGCTGCAGCACCTGTCCGAGGGTCGGGTCGATCTCGTGCTCGGTCGCGGCAATACCGGCCCGGTGTACCCGTGGTTCGGCCAGGACATCCGTCAGGGCATCCCGCTGGCCCTGGAGAACTATGCGCTGCTGCGTAAACTCTGGCGTGAAGACGTGGTGAATTGGCAAGGCCAGTTCCGCACCCCGCTGCAGGATTTTCAATCAACGCCACGCCCGCTCGCTGGTGTGCCGCCCTTCGTCTGGCACGGCAGTATCCGCAGCCCGGAGATCGCCGAGCAGGCCGCCTTCTACGGTGACGGCTTCTTCGCCAACCACATTTTCTGGCCGGCCAGTCACACCCAGAAAATGGTCGGTTACTACCGCGAGCGGTTTGAGTACTACGGACACGGATCCGCCGAGCAGGCCATCGTCGGTCTCGGCGGCCAGGTCTTCATGCGCAAGAATTCCCAGGACGCCGTGAAGGAATTCCGCCCCTACTTCGACAACGCACCCGTCTACGGACACGGCCCGTCGCTGGAAGACTTTACCGAGCAAACCCCGCTCACCGTCGGCAGCCCGCAGCAGATCATCGACCGCACCCTCGGTTTCCGCGACTACGTCGGTAACTATCAACGCCAGCTTTTCCTCATGGATCACGCCGGTCTGCCGCTGAAAACCGTGCTAGAGCAACTCGACCTTCTGGGCGAAGAGGTCGTGCCGGTGCTGCGCCGCGAGTTTGCCAAAAATCGACCGGCCACCGTGCCTTCCGGGCCCACCCACGCCTCATTGTCGGCCGCCGCAGCGGCTGTGCCCATCGGAACGACGGATGCTGCCACGCCGGTTGCCGGCTAGGCCGTCGGCCTGACGGGCGCTTTCTAACAGTTCTGTTAGAATTGGCGGGGTTGATTGTGAGATCAACCCGTCCAACTCGCCTGTCATACGGGCACGCGAGCCTTCGTCGCCAGCATGGCGAGAAGCAAACTTAAAGGAGAAAACCCCCACATGGAGGGTCCAGAAATCACGTTCGCTGAAACCGTTATCGATAACGGCAAGTACGGCAAGCGCACCATCCGTTTTGAAACCGGGCGTCTCGCCCAGCAGGCGCAGGGTTCTGCCGCCGCCTACATTGACGACGAGACGATGCTGCTCTCCGCCACGAGCGTCAGCAAGCAGCCGAAGGACAACTTCGACTTTTTCCCGCTCACCATCGACGTCGAAGAGCGCATGTATGCAGCTGGCCGCATCCCGGGCAGCTTCTTCCGCCGCGAAGGTCGTCCCTCGACCGACGCCATCCTCACCTGCCGTCTGATCGACCGGCCGCTGCGCCCGTCGTTCGTCGATGGTCTCCGCAACGAGATCCAGGTTGTCATCACCGTTCTGGCCATCGAGCCCGACGAACTGTACGACGTGCTCGCGATCAATGCGGCCTCCATGTCGACGCAGCTCGCCGGTCTGCCGTTCTCCGGGCCGATCGGTGGCGTTCGCGTCGCCCTCGTCCCGGACGAGAACGGTGGCGGCCAGTGGGTTGCCTTCCCGAAGCACTCGCAGCTTGATGACGCCGTGTTCAGCATGGTCGTCGCCGGCCGTGTTGTCACGGACGCCAACGGTGTGCAGGACGTCGCGATCATGATGATCGAGGCCGAAGCGACCGACGCAGCCTGGAACCTGATCAAGGGCGGCGCCATCGCGCCGAACGAAGCCGTCGTTGCCCAGGGCATCGAGGCTTCCAAGCCCTTCATTAAGCAGCTCGTCTTCGCGCAGCAGCAGGTAGCGGATGCCGCCGCCAAGCCGACCGCCGACTTCGCGCTCTTCCCGCCGTACCAGCCGGCCACCTACGACGCGGTCGCCGCGCTGGCCTACGACCAGCTCAAGACGGTCTACACGATCGCCGACAAGGTCGAGCGTCAGAACGCTGACGACGCGCTCAAGGCATCCGTCAAGACCGCCATCGCGGCCAAGGTTGAAGCCGGCGAGCTCGACGCGAGCGCCAACAACCAGGTCAACGCGGCGTACAAGTCGGTCACCAAGCTCGTCGTTCGCTCACGCGTGCTCAACGAGGGCATCCGTATCGACGGTCGTGGGCTTGCGGACATCCGTCCGCTCGATGCCGAGGTTGCGGTCATCCCGCGCGTGCACGGTTCGGCCATCTTCCAGCGCGGTGAAACCCAGATCCTGGGCGTGACCACGCTGAACATGCTGAAGCTCGAGCAGTCGATCGACTCGCTGAACCCGGTCACCAAAAAGCGTTATATGCACAACTACAACTTCCCGCCCTACTCGACCGGGGAAACCGGCCGGGTCGGAACGCCGAAGCGTCGCGAGATCGGCCACGGAGCGCTCGCTGAGCGTGCTCTGGTCCCCGTGCTGCCCACGCGTGAGGAGTTCCCGTACGCTATCCGTCAGGTCTCCGAGGCGCTCAGCTCCAACGGTTCCACCTCGATGGGTTCCGTCTGCGCTTCGACCCTGTCGCTGCTGAACGCCGGAGTGCCGCTGCGCGCCCCGGTCGCCGGTATCGCCATGGGCCTGATCAGCGACACCGTTGATGGTCAGACCCGTTACGCGGCGCTGACCGACATCCTCGGTGCCGAAGATGCCCTCGGCGACATGGACTTCAAGGTTGCCGGTACGAGCGAGTTCATCACCGCGATCCAGCTCGACACCAAGCTCGACGGCATCCCCGCCTCAGTTTTGGCCGGCGCGCTGACGCAGGCGAAGGATGCCCGCGCCACGATCCTCTCCGTGTTGAACGCGGCGATCGACGCTCCCGACGAGATGGCGCCCACCGCGCCGCGCGTCATCAGCGTGCAGATCCCGGTCGACAAGATCGGCGAGCTGATCGGCCCGAAGGGCAAGACGATCAACTCGATCCAGGACACCACCGGTGCCGACATCTCGATCGAGGAAGATGGCACCGTGTACATCGGAGCCGTCGACGGGCCGTCAGCCGAAGCCGCTCGCGCCCAGGTCAACGCCATCGCGAACCCGACCAACCCCGAGGTTGGCGAGCAGTTCCTCGGAACCGTCGTCAAGATCGCCGCGTTCGGTGCCTTCGTTTCGCTGCTCCCGGGCAAGGATGGTCTGCTGCACATCTCCGAGGTGCGTAAACTTGCCGGTGGCAAGCGCGTCGAGAACGTCGAAGACGTGCTCGGCGTCGGCCAGAAGGTTCTCGTGGAAATCACGAAGATCGATGACCGTGGCAAGCTCTCGCTCGCTCCGGTGCTCGATGAGGCTGCTGACACCGAAGGTCGCGCTGCGGCTTCCGACAGCGCAGACGCTTCGACCGAGGCGTAAGACTAAACCGTGCCCCAATAGATCTCCCGATCACCTCTCGCCAGGTCGGTCGGGTAGACGGAAGGCCCGCACTGCTTGCAGTGCGGGCCTTTTCGCGTTCCTGACGCGAAAGACGGCCCGCGCACGCCTTGTTGAGGCCCAGCACCGGGTCTACGTTCGTGGCATGACAAATCAACGATTGACTTCACGGTTTTTGCCTCGCCTCGGCGCTGTCGCCCTGGTCACTGTTGCCCTGCTGGCCGGCGCGGTGAGCGCCCCGGCGCTCGCGCAGACCTCTCCGTCCGTCAAAGCCTCCGCAACCAGCTACGTCGCTCTCGGCGACTCGTTCACCTCGGGTCAGGGTGCCCCGCCCTACGTGCTGGACGGCACCGCGTGCCTGCGTTCCAAGCGTGCCAGCTACCCGATCTTCGCGGACCTGGTCAGTCCGTTCAATCTCGTGTCGAACAAAGCCTGTTCCGGAGCCAGCACAGTGGATGTTCCCGCTCAGCTTCTCGGGGTCAGCCAGAGTACCGCTCTGGTCACGCTGACCGTCGGCGGCATCGATGCCGGCTCCACCATCGTTTTGGCGGCGTGTGCGCCCGACCCGGCCAGTCCGGTCTGCCTCGGTGCCATCCAAAACAGTGTGGCTCAGCTGAACGTTCTCGCCCCCAAGCTCGTGGGCACCTACGGTCTCGTGGCGGCGACGTTGCCGCAGGCGAAGATCGCGGTGCTCAGTTATCCACGCCAGTTCAAGCCGGGATACTCCCCGCTGGGTGACGTGCTCAATGGTGCCACCGACGTGCTGAACACTGTTATCGCGGGATCCGTCGCGGCGATGGCGACGCCACGCATCCACTTTGTCGATACCGCGCAGGAATTCGCCGCACACGGCATCGGGTCGCGTGTTCCATACTTTGCATTTGATGCGCTGATCCCGTTCGCGCCGGCCAACTTTCACCCGAACGCGCTTGGCAACAGCCTCGGTTACACTCGTGCCCTCGTGAATGACGGGGTGCTGCACCTCCGCTAAGGGCGATTCAGCGTTACGTATTCAGCGGCAGCCATCTAATTGAAAGAATCATTAGGTAACGATATACTGAACCTGTGTTGTCTTCTGGTTTGCCCGCCGCCCAATTGAAGTCCGACCTGTTCAAGGCGCTCGGGCATCCGTTGCGGGTGCAGGTTTTGGAACAGCTCGTCGCCGGTGAACGCTCGGTGGGATCACTCGCCGAGGCACTCGGCTGCGAGCTGTCCAACCTGTCGCAGCAGCTCGGTGTGCTGCGACGGGCGGGGGTCGTGGTGACCCGGCGCGAGGGCAACTCCATCTTCTATGCGCTGCGCGACCAGGGCGCGGTGGAGCTGCTGGCCGCGGCCAAGCGCATGGTGCTGGCCAGCCTCACCGACTCGCACGCACTGCTACGCCACCTCGAGCAGGAGTAACACCCGCTCGCCGCGGCCAGCCCGCCGGACGCGGCCTACAGGTCGTTGCCGGCGTAGGAGAGGTTGAAGCTCTTATTGGTGAGCGGAAAGTCGGGAACGATCGTTTCCGACAGGGCCTGCGGCACGGCGGGCCAGTTCAGGAACGACGGGTCGACGATCTTGACCCGGGCGAGCGTGCCGTCGGCGGCGAGCTCGACTCGGTGGGTTGCCGTACCCCGCCAGGCCTCGACGAGGGCCAGCCCGGTTCCGGCCGCGGTCGGGTTGACGCTGTACGCGGTCCCCGTGTGCCCCTGCAGTCGTTTCAGCAAGTCGAGCACGATGGCCGTCGACACCTCGACCTCCCGAGCGCGCACGGTGTAGCGAGCGAGCACGTCGCCGCCGTCCTCGGTCACGATGTGAAAGACCTCGCCGAGATTGACGAACGGATGCTCAAGGCGAGCGTCGGTCTCGATTCCGGAGGCGCGGGCGACGTAGCCGAGCGTGCCAAGCGTGGTCGCATGGGCCCGGGACAGGCGGGCCGTGCCGGTGAAGCGGCCGCGCACGATGGCGTGGCCGAGCGTGATCTCGGCCAGTTCGGCCATGGCGGCGGCAATGCGCGCCAGATCGTCGGCGTTCGGCAGGGCGGTGACCCTGGTGCCACCGATGCTGAGAGCGCCGCGGAGCAGGCGGTGCCCGGTGACCGATTTGTTGATGCGCATGAGCTGCTCACGCAGGCCCTGAGCGTGCGCGTCGATGATGCCGAAGCCGACATCGTTGGCGAGTGAGCCCAGGTCGGTGATGTGGTTGTACAGCCGCTCCAGTTCCAGGAGCAAGGCCCGCAACAGCCGGTCGGGTTCGGAGACCGGGGTGCCGGTGGCCTGCTCGACGGCCATGACGAAGGCGAGGGAGTGGCCGACGGCCGTGTCCCCGCTGATTTGCTCGGCGAGCAGCACGCCCTCAGCCGCGTTCTTGCCCTCGAAGACCTTCTCGACGCCGCGGTGCAGGTACCACTGGCGCGCTTCCATGCGCACGATCGTCTCGCCGACGACCGAGAACCGAAAGTGTCCGGGCTCGATGATCCCGGCGTGAATCGGTCCGACGGCGATCTCATAAACCCCGGGACCTTCGACCGGGACGAATGGGAAGGATTCCACGTCGGGCTCGAACTCGGGTACGACAGAGTTGGCCTTGAGCATCGGATACCAGCCGCGCGGCCAGTGGCCGTGGCGCACCAACCGGTGGGGCTGCGGGTGATCCCGCGGCTCTACACCGTACAAATCGCGAATCTCCCGCTCGAAGTTCCCGGCCGAAAACGACAGTTCGGCGAGGCTGGGAATCCAGGCGTCCGTGCGTGGCACGCTCACTGACAGATCAGCGCGCAGGGACGGGTCCGCTCCGACAAAGGAATACACGATGCGAAACTGGTCGCTGTCTTCGTGGCACGCGATCAGGGCCAGACGACTGCCGGCATCCAACAGGGCACCGGCTGTTGTCGCCAGCCTCGAACGGTCGAGGTGGCGCAGCTCGGCACCGTCGCCGGCGGCCAGACCGCGTTCGGTGGAGCGGCCGGAGGCCAACTCATCGGCGGCGTGGTCTTCAGGCGTCATGTCATTGGCTCGTCGGTCATCGCGCATCAGTTGGTACCTCCCAGAACGGCTGTGGCCTGCAGCAACAGGGTGCCGACCGGCTCGGCCACGAAGGCGATCGTCGCTGTGGTCGCCAGGGCCAGGATGATGGGCAAAATTGGACCGTGGGTGGAATAGTCCGGCGTGAACGCCTGGGGGCTAGGGGGCACGGTGGCCGCGGGAGCGCCAATGGTCATCTGCACGGTCAGCCGGGTGAAGGCGGCGAAGATGACGAGCAGCAGCAGGAGGGCCGCGCCGACTACTCCGCCGAGTCCCACCGACCAGCCGGCCATGATGATGCCGACCTCGGAGAAGAAGATGCTGAACGGGGGAAAGCCAACGATCGCCGCCATCGCCATCAGCCAGGGGATGGCGAGCCCGGGTCGTCGCACCAGCAGAGCCCGCACATCGGCGATCACCGGGGTGCCCTCGATCTTCAGGATGCGTCCGGAGATGACGAACAGGGTCGCCTTGATCAAGCCGTGGCCGAGAATGTAGAGCAACACCGACGGGAGGGCAGCCGGGCCGATGGCGACACCGATCGCCATCAGCCCCATGTGTTCGATGCTGGAGTAGGCGAGCATCCGCTTGTAATCGCGTTGCCGAATGAGCAGGGATGCGGCAACGAGCAGGGATAGCAGCCCGCCGATGCAGAGCATGGTGCGCAGAAACTCCGGGCCGATCACGAGGTTGGTGATCGACTGGATGCGCAGGATGGCGTAGAGGGCGACCGAGAGAAGTACGCCGGACATGAGGCCGGAAACGGGCGCTGGAGCCTGGCTGTGGGCATCCGGCAGCCAACTGTGCATCGGGGCCAGGCCGGACTTGGTCGCGAATCCGAGCACGGCGAGGGCACCGCCGGCGGTGATGAGTGCTGGGTCGAGGCCGAGGTCGGCCTGGCTCAGTAGACGCCAGGACAGGGTGGGGGTGTCGGTGCCGACCGAAGCGGCGTAGATGAGCACGATGCCGAGCAGCGCGATCGCGACACCGACCGAGCCGAGGATGACGTATTTCCAGGCGGCTTCGAGCGACCGCCGCGTCCGGTGGTGGCCGACCAGAAAGGCGGTGGCGATGGTCGTGGCTTCGACGGCCGCCCACATCAGGCCGATGCTGTCGGCGAGCACGGCGAGGGACATAGCGGCCAGGAACAGGGCGATAAGCGCTTCGTAGCCGGCGGCATCCCGGGTGCGGCTCGACGCCGCGCTACTGAGACCACCCCAGGTGGAGACGAGTCCGACCGCTCCGACGACACTGAGCATATAGGCCGAGAGAGCATCGGCGCGCAGCATGCCGCCGCCAGCGGAGGGCACATCGCCGCCCAGCACGGCACCGATCAGGAACAGGCCGGAAACCAGCACGGCGCTCGATGCGGCGACACCGACGAAACGGCGGAGCGAAGACCCGCGCAGGAGCAGGCTGAGACCGGCGAAGACGAGTGGGCCGACGAGGGGCATCCACAGAATAACTGACATCAATCGTGCAACTCTCTGAGCTGATCGACGGCGGTGCCGCCGAACTTGGTGCGCATGCGGCCGGCAAAAACATGCAGAATGAGCACGACCAGCAGCACGTCGAGGGAGACCGCGAACTCGAGCAGAATCGGCACGCCGCCGCTGGTCAAAAACGCGATGGTGGCAATGCCGTTGTCGAGCAGCAGAAAGCCGATGAGCTGCGAGCGGGCGCGACGCCTACTGATCAGCAGCAGGAAGCCGATCAGGACCATGGCCAGCCCGATCGGGGCGGCATGGCCTGTCGTGGTGTCTCCGAGCCCGAAGATCCGGCTGACGACGACGTAGCTGAGAATCGTCAGGAGCGTTACGGCCAGCAGAGCGGCGGTCGGATTGAGCCGGGGTGACTCCTGAATCTGCTTGATCGACGCCTTGGACTGGTGCGCGAGCACCCAGGGCAGTCCGATGCCCTTGACCGAGAGGATGAGCAGCGACACGAGCACGAGTTCGGACTCACCCTCGGCGATGCCGATCACCGCAACGAGCGCGGCGAGGGCGACGCCCTGCAGCGCGAGCAGACGGATGGACGCCAGTAGGGAGTGTCGCCAGACCATGAGCGCGCTGGTCAGCAGCAGGGCTCCGGTGCACAGACCGATCAGTTGGGGAAAGAAAGTTTCAAACACGACGGATGCTCCTCAGGCGACCAGATAGGAGGCGGTGACGGCCAGGAAGGCGAGGGCGAACGAGCCAGCGAGCAGCTCGGGCACCTGGAACAGGCGTACCTTGGCGAGAAAGATCTCGCCGACGCTGAGCAGCACCCCCAGCACCAGCACCTTCACGGCGATCGAGACGACGCCAATCACGAGGCCCATGGCGCTGAAATCGGTGACGACGCCCCATGGCACGATCAGGTTGCTGACCAGGCCGAGCAGGGCAGCCAGCTTCAGCCAGGAGCCGACTTCGAGCCAGGCGAGGTCACGTCCGCTCGCTTCGAGCGTCATCGCCTCGTGCAGCATGGTCACCTCAAGGTGGGTGCCAGGGTTATCGATGGGCAGCCGGGCGGTCTCGGCCATGATGGCGATCGATAGCGCGACGAGGGCCAGCACGCTGACCGGCGAGATGATCAGCTCGGGGGAGAGCAGCCGGGTTTCAACGATGACCGACAGGGTGCTGGTTCCGGCCGGAATTGAGAACGCGTAGACCGAGAGCAGCAGGGTCGGCTCAACCAGCGCGGCAACCGTCATGTGTCGGCTGGACCCCATGCCGCCGAAGGCGGTACCGCCGTCGAGGCCGACAAGGGCGAGGGCGACGACGCCGATCAGCATGATGGAGACAATGACGAACAAGTCGCTGGGAATCAGCGCGAACGGAATCGTACCGACGAGCGGCAGCAGCACGCAGAGCAGCAGGCTCGACACGACCAGGGCGACCGGACCGACTCGCAGCATCCAGCTGCTGTCGGTGCCGCGCACCGGGTTCTTCGCGAGCAGTTTGCGCAGGTCGCGCCAGGGCTGCCAGATTCCGGCGCCGGCGCGGCCCTCGATGGTGGCTCGCACCTGCCGGATCACACCCATCAGCAGCGGGGCGAGGAACACGAACAAGACAACCTGCACGAGGGCGATGATGATGGCGCTCATATCGTTCACAGGGAGACCACAATCAGGACGATCAGTAGGGCGACGAAGGAATAGGTGAGGTAGCGGTGAATGCTGCCATTGGCGACGTGGCGAGCGGCTTTGCCGTAGCGCTGGAACAGGTTGAGCACCGGCCGATACAGTCGGGTTTCAATCACGTCGGAGACGGTCTGTTCGACCCGCACGTGTTCCACTAGGTAACGGGACTCAGCCACGTGGGTGACCTGCACGTCACGGGAGGGCTTGAGCACGTCGTCGAAAACGCGAACTAGCGGCTCCGCATACGACGTCGCGGTGTACTGCATGCGTGGCCGGGCTCGAGATCCGCCGCCACCCCAGGGCAGGTCGACGATACGGTGCGGATGCCGGCGGGCCGAGACGATGATCGCGACGATCACCGGGATGGCGACGAGGGCCGACAGGACGACGAGCATGATCGGGTCGAGCACAGCGCCGATGCCCGGCAGCGATACCCCGCCGAGTCCGACCGACCGCACCGCGGCCGTCGGGTCCGAACTGACCGTGGTCGCCACGAGGGTGGCGATCGGTCCCGGCAACAAGCCGAGAGCGAGCACGGCCAGGGCGCCGAGGGCGAGTGAAATGCGCATCAGTGCTGGCACTTCCCGGGCGTCCGCTGCGGCGCTGCTTCGTGGCCGGGCCAGGAAGGCGATGCCGTAGGCCTTGACGAAGGTGAGCAGCGCCAGACCGGCGGTGAGGGCGATCACGGCGACGGCGAGCGGCATAGCGACGGATGCCGCGACCGAGACGACCGCCCCATCGAGGCGACCGCCGTGAATGAGTGACTGCAGCAGCATCCACTCGGCGACGAAACCGCTCGTGATGGGGATGGCGGCCGCGCCGAGGCTGGCGATGCCGAACGCGGCGGCAGTGACGGGCATACGGGCGCCGAGGCCGCCGAGCCGGTCGAGGTTGCGTTCGCCGGTGGCGTGGATAATGGCGCCAGCACCGAGGAACAACGTGGACTTGAATGCGGCGTGGCTGACGGCGAGCAGCAGGGCGGCGACGAGCGCGGCATCCGCTGCCGCTTGCGCGTCGTAGCCGCGCAGCAGCATGCTCGCGCCGAGGCCGAGAAAGACCAGACCCATGTTCTCGGTGGTCGAGTACGCCAGCAAAACCTTGAGGTCACTCGACACGGAGGCCTGCAGAATGCCGTACAAAGCGGATGCTCCACCGACCAGCATGATCGCGATGCCCCACCAGGCCGGACCGTCGGGCAGCAGACGCACGCAGACCAGCAGGCCGCCGTAGACGCCGATCTTGACCATAGCGCCGCTCATCGCAGCCGAGACGTGGCTCGGGGCTTCGGGCAGTACCCGGGGTACCCAGACGTGCAGCGGAACGAGTTCGGCCTTGCCGCCGAAACCGAGCAGGAACAGGACAAAGGCGACGTTCGCGGCCCAGTCACCGGGTTCGATCGCCTGCAGGCTGGTGAAGCTGGTGCCGCCCGAAGCGGCGGCGAGCACGGCGAATCCGGCGAGGATGAAGAAGAAGCTCAACTGTGACATGGCTGAGTACCAGATGCCGGCCGAGGCGACCGAGGCGCGGCTGGCGTGATCGGCCAGCAGGAGCACGGTGGAGCCGAGGGTCATGACCTCCCAGGCCAGCAGGAACGACACCGAGTCGGTCGCCGCGGGAACGAGCTGCATGCCCACTAGGAACACCGGCATGGCGACCCAGGCGGTGCGGCTCGCGTCGGGTCCGCTGGTCGAGCTCATCGAGTAGAGCGAGACAAGTATGCCGACGCCCGACACGATGAGCATGAACAGACCGCCGAGACGGTCGGGGGCCAGCAGCAGTGGGTCCATCGGCAGGGCCAGGGGAATAAGCAGGCCGCCGGTCGAGCCGAGCATCGCGGCGAGGCCGGTGACGAAACCGGTCACGGCGATCAGGGTGCAGAGGATGCCGCCGGCCCGCGACCGCAGGGACGGTGCGGCCAGCAGGGCGGTCACCACGGCCAGCGCGCCGAGGCCCAGTTGCAGCAGGAGCCCGGCTCCGATACCCGTTTGCATGAGCAGGCCCGTTCCGGTCTCGGTGTGCAGCAGGAGCCCGGCTCCGCTACCCGTCATCGGCCGGTCATCCGGCGCAGGGCCTGCACGATCTCGGTTGGTTCCGGCGGACTGCCCGGTACCTCGATATCGACGTGCACGAAATCAGAAACGGGCCCCATAATGCCGTAGCCGTCGCGGAAGGCGCCACCGTGGATGGCGCAGTCGCCGACCACGATCACAAACCGGGGGGTGGGGGTGGCCTCGATGGTGCGGCGCAACGGCTCGGCCATATTGCGAGTCACGCTGCCGACGATGAGCAACACGTCGGCATGCCGCGGCGAGGGCACCAGGCGAACGCCGTAGCGTTCCACGTCATAGACCGGGCCGAACGCGGCAGAAACTTCCAGGGCACAGTCATTGCAGCCGCCGGCGTTGATGTAGCGCACCTGTACGCTTCCGCCGAAGACTTCGGCTCCGGGAAACAGGGGCGGAGCGGTCGGTGCCGGTTCGGCGATACGTCCGCCGTGGCGAATGAGCGTGGCCAATCGAAGGAAGCTCATCGGAGCCCCTGGTCTGCATGCATGTTCACGAAGCTGGAGCCTTCTGTGGGGAGCGCGAAAGTCGAAGGTGCTGGGCAGGCGACGGATTCTGCGGTGCGTCTGGTTGGGTGCAAGACTACCAGCGCGATTAACTTCATTACTTCTTTATATAACTATATGAAGAATTTAGCAAATAGATCGAATCGTGCTTAGGCATGCCGGTCGAGCAGCGGGGTGAGGCGATACGGGATGACCTCGCCCATCGCGAGCGAGGTTTCGGTGCGCTCGACCCCATCACAGGCGAGGATCGTGCCATCGATCCGAAACAGATCAGCGGCATCCGTGCAGACCACGCGCACGAGCAGATCGGCCTGCCCGCTCATGCCGTGCGCCTGCACGATTTCGGGAATTTTGGCGAGATCGATCACGATTTGAGCGAGGCGCTTCTGCTGCACATGCACCTCGATGAACGCGGTCAGCGGGTAGCCCAGAGCGGCCGGATTGATGCGGCGGTCGAAGCCGAGAAAGGCGCCAGAATCTTCCAATCGCTTCATGCGGGCCTGCACGGTGTTGCGCGACAGCCCCAGGGTGTCGGCGAGGGCGACGAAGGTGCTGCGCGGGTCGGCCGAGAGGGCTTGCAGGAGCTGTGTGTCGGTCTTGTCAAGGCTGTACATAGTGCAAAACTTTAACACGGTCCGACGAGTCTGAATAGGGCACTCTGCTCACTTTTTTCGTCAGTGGTTGTGCTCCCTGCGGGGTCGACATAGGCTCACGTCAACTTTAGCAATGACGCTCGGAGCGAACCATGATTGATTTCTCCCCTCAGCTGGTGCAACTTCTCTCGCTTGACGGCGAGCGGATGCCCCGGCCCGACTTCGACCCGTGGGTCGACGATCTTGACGGGCCGGCACTGCTGGCCCTGTACCGCGACATGGTCGTAGTGCGCCGGATCGACACCGAGGCGACCGCCCTGCAACGCCAGGGCGAACTCGGACTGTGGCCGCCGCTGCTCGGCCAGGAGGCTGCGCAGGTCGGGTCTGCTCGCGCCCTGCGCAGCGACGACTTCATCTTTCCGAGCTACCGGGAGAACGCCGTCGCCTACTGTCGCGGCGTCAACCTGACCGACATCGTCAAGGTCTGGCGCGGTAACGCCCAGTCCGGCTGGGACCCTTACACGGTCAATATGGCCACGCCGAACATCATCATCGGCGCGCAGACCCTGCACGCCACCGGGTGGGCGCTCGGCGCCCAGCGCGACGAAGTCGACTCGGTCGCCATCACCTACTTCGGCGACGGCGCCACCAGCCAGGGCGACGTCAACGAGGCCATGGTTTTCGCCGCAAGCTTTCAGGCCCCGGTGGTTTTCTTCTGCCAGAACAACCAGTGGGCCATCTCCGAACCGGTCGGGCTGCAAGCACACCGCAACATCGCCGATCGGGCACCGGGCTTCGGCATCCCGAGCCTGCGCATCGACGGCAACGACGTGATCGCGGTGATGGCGGCGACCAGGATCGCCCTCGACCGGGCCCGCACCGGCGGCGGCCCCACCTTCATTGAAGCGGTCACCTACCGCATGGGACCGCACACCACAGCGGATGACCCCACCCGTTACCGCGACCCGGCCGAACTCGCCGAATGGAAGACCCGCGATCCGCTGCTGCGGCTGCACCGGCTGCTGGAGCGGCTTGACGTGATCACCCCAGAGGTCGAAGCCGAGACCCAGGCCATCGCCGACCAGGTGGCTGCCGAACTACGCGCCGGCTGCATCGGCCTGGCCGACCCACAACCGCTGAGCGTGTTCGACCACGTGTACACCACCCCTAACGCGACCCTCGAGCGCCAGCGCACCGACTATGCCGGCTACCTCACGAGCTTCGGCACACCTGGAGAAGGACGATGACCATGACCACCCTGATGACCCCCGCCAGCTTGCCCGGCCTTGCTGCCCCGAAACCGGTCCCACTGACCGAGACCAAGACCCTCACCATGGGGAAGGCAATCAATGAGGGCCTGCGCCAGGCCATGCTCGACGACCCCAAGGTCGTGCTCCTCGGCGAGGACATCGGCGCCCTCGGCGGTGTCTTTCGGGTCACGAGCGATCTGCTCGCCCAGTTCGGCGCCCGCCGGGTTATTGACACACCCCTGGCCGAATCCGCGATTATCGGCACCGCGGTCGGACTGGCCTACCGCGGCTACCGTCCGGTCTGCGAGATTCAGTTTGACGGTTTCATCTTTCCCGGCTTCGACCAGATCGTCAGCCAGGTCGCCAAGTTCCACTACCGCACCCAGGGGGCCGTGCGCATGCCCATCACCATTCGGGTGCCGTTCGGCGGCGGCATCGGCGCGGCCGAACACCACTCCGAATCACCGGAGGCCTACTTCACCCACACCTCCGGCCTGCGGGTGATCGCCGTCTCCAACGCTCAGGACGCCTACAGCCTCATCCGGCAGGCCATCGCGAGCGACGACCCGGTGCTCTACTTCGAGCCCAAGCGTCGCTACCACGTCAAGGGTGAGGTCGTTCCCGAGCTCGGCGCCCCGATGGAGCAGGCCGTCATCGTCACTCCGGGAACGGATGTCACGCTCCTCACCTATGGCGCGCTGGTGTCGACCGCGAAGGATGCGGCGCTCGCTGCGGCCGACGAGGGCGTGTCGATCGAGGTCATCGACCTGCGGTCGCTGTCCCCGGTGGATTACGTGGTGGTGGAGGCATCCGTTCGCAAGACCGGGCGCTTGGTCGTGACCCACGAGGCGGCCCAGTCGGGTGGACTCGGCGGCGAGATCATCGCGACCGTCACTGAACGCTGCTTCAGCTATCTGGAATCCGCCCCGGTGCGGGTGACCGGCTTCGACGTGCCGTATCCGCCGGCCAAGCTCGAAAGTCACCACCTGCCCGGCCTGGACCGCATTCTCGACGGCGTCGACCGGGCGATGGGGCGACGATGATCAAGGTCTTCAAACTGCCCGACCTCGGTGAGGGGCTCACCGAATCAGAGATCGTCGCCTGGCTCGTGGCGCCGGGCGATGCGGTCACGCTCAACCAGCACATCGCCGACGTCGAAACGGCCAAGGCCGTGGTCGAACTGCCGAGCCCGTTCGCCGGTGTGGTGAGTGAGCTGCACTGTCCGGCCGGTGTGGTCGTGCACGTCGGCGAGCCGATCGTCAGCTTCGACGTGGGTGGCGACGCCGACACCCCCGATACCGGTGCAACGGATGCTGCGGCCCCCGCCCAAGCCGAGAAGCGCGAGGCCAACCTGGTCGGCTACGGACCTGCCGTCGAGAGCGGCGGGCACCCGCAGCGCCGGGCCCGGCCGGGTGACGGCGTGACGGTCTCAGCCGGCGGGCCCGCCGTTGCCGAGGCTGATGGTTCCGCTGGCGGTCAGGCCGCTGGCAACACGGCAGTGCCGGCTGCGTCCGTCGGCCGGGCAGCGGCAGCCCCCGGAACGTCTGCCGTCTCCGACCAGCCCGCCGCAGCATCCGTTGCAGACCGGCCGCGCTCGACCCCGCCGGTGCGCGCCCTGGCCCGCGATCTCGGTATCGACCTCACCACGGTCACCGGGACCGGGCGCGACGGCCTGATCACCAGAGATGACGTGCGCGCCCACATCACCGAGTCGGTGCCGGCGACCGGTCTGCCCGTATCGACGCCCGACGGATCCGGGTCAGGAGAGTTCGAGCGTGAGACCCGTGCGCCGATCAAGAGCCTGCGCAAGCTCACGGCCAAGGCCATGGTGCAGAGCGCATTCACGGCACCGCACGTGACCGAATTCCTCACCATCGACGTCACGCCGACCGTGGAACTGCTCGATTCCCTGCGCGCTGACCGGGCCTTTGCCGATGCCGGCATTGGAATCCTGACCGTGGTGGCCAAAGCACTCTGCCTCGCCGTTGGCCGCACGCCCGCGGTGAACACCCGGTGGGATGATTCGGCCGGCGAAATCGTTCAGTTCCACTACGTGAACCTCGGCATCGCCGCGGCCACCCCGCGTGGACTGATGGTGCCGAACATCGTCGACGCCGACCGGCTCGACCTGCGCGGCCTCGCCGCGGCGCTCGCCGAACTGACGACGGCGGCCCGGGCTGGCACGACAGCCCCGGCGGCACTGTCCGGCGGCACGATCACGATCACGAACATTGGGGTGTTCGGCATCGATGCCGGAACGCCCATTTTGAACCCGGGGGAGGCGGCGATCCTCGCGATGGGCGCCATTCGCTCGCGGCCCTGGGAGTATCGCGGTCAGATTGCGTTGCGCAAGGTGCTCACGCTCAGCCTGTCATTCGATCACCGTCTGGTCGATGGCGAGCAGGGCTCCCGCTTTCTCGCCGACATCGGCACCATCCTCGCCGACCCCGCTCGGGTTCTGACCATGGTCTAGCCCTCTCACAGCACGGCGGAGGTGCGGTGGCGCTGACAGGCGCCCTGGTCCGTTGATCCAGTTCTTGCACCAGCAGCGTCAACCGCTCTAATTCGCATGGATTTCACGTGCGCCAGGGCGGTTCGGGGCTGGGAGTGTTGGCCCGGTGGCTTTGTCCCGGGCGCCACGTCTGAGACGGGTCCCAGACCAGGGGGCCGCGTACTTGAGGCCGACCGTCTTTCATGCGAATTTTCCATCCACTGGTCTCAATCGTGTGGTGATGGAACCAACATAGGAGACACCCGTTGTCGACGTTGGTCGGTCCGCCCTTTCCGGCCGGGAGTACGTGGTGGACTTCGGTCCAGCGGGCGGGGATGGTGCAGCCGGGGATGATGCAGCCTCCGTCGCGGGCGGCGATGGCGGCGCGCTGTTTGGGGGTGAAGCAGCGGACTTTGTCGCCGAGGTAGAGGACGTCGCCGTTGTCGCCGAAGATGACTTTTTGGGCGCCGCGGGAGCAGATCGTCTCTTTCACCCGGCGCATGCTGACGGGGGCTTCGACGCCGTCGATCCAGCCGACGCCGCGGCCTGCGTTGAGGTCGGTGACGTTGACGTGGATCATGACGATGGGGGCGGCGCCGCCCATGGTCGGGGTCTTGGGGTCGCGCGCGGCCGCCTGGAAGACGTCGCGGAAAATGTCGGCACGTTTCTCACCCGCAGTGCGGCGGTCCCCGTCGAACCGGGTGTCCCCGCTGTACTGTTCAGAGCTGTACTGTTCAGAGCTGTACTGTTCAGAGCTGTACTGTTCAGAGCTGTACTGTTCAGAGCTGTACTGTTCAGAGCTGTACTGTTCAGAGCTGTATCGTTCGGCGCTGTATTGGTCGGCGCTGAAGCGTTCGGTGTTTCCGTCTGCCTCATCAATGCCATCTAGTGTGGCGCCGTCGGTGCTGCCGTCGAGGGACTCGGTGGGCAGGAACATGGGGGTGCGTGACCTGGCCGACAGGCAGGTGTCGAAGAGGGTGTCCATGATGCCGCGCAGTTCGGGGGTGACGTCGGCCCGCAGCGGGTAGAGACCGTTGCGCAGCAGCCCGAACGTCAGGGTGCTCTTCGCCTCGGTCACGTCGTCGTTCGGGGCGGTGCCGTCGGGGTCGAGGCGGGCCTGCCATTCCATTGCCTGCGCGCGCAGCACGTCGGGGGCGAAGCGGATGCCCGCGCCGGGCAGTCCGGCCGTCTCCGGGGTGATGGCACCAGTGGCGGTGGCGACGAGGGCGCGTTCAACTCGGTCGAGGTCGTCGGGCATGACTTTCCCCTCGAGGGCGGTGAGGGTGCTGACGATGATCTCGGCTGATTCCACGCTGAGTTCGCCGCTGCCCAGGCCGTCGGCCATGACTGGGTACCGGGCGGGGATGGGCGGGCCGAGTGGGGTGAGTTCCACCGCGGTCTCACCGAGCTTGAGGCGCCGTTTGACCTCGCGGCCGGAGATGCCGGCGAGCTGGGTGATGAACTTGACCCGGTTGCGGCATCCGTTCTGGTAGGCCAGCGATCCGTTGCCGAGGTCGGTTTCGGCGCTCACGCCGATGTCGGTGGTAGCGCGTAGCCTGGCCCCATCGACCTTGTGGCCCAGCCCTCCCAATGCCGCGAGAACGGCAACGGCTTCGGCAACCTCGAGCTGACCAAACCGTACCGCGTCGACCACAGAAGCGAGCAACGCGCCGACCTGGGCAATGACCGAAACGCGGGCCCCCTCTGGTACGGAGCCGGCTGCCGCGGGCGGGGCAGTGAGGGTCATGGCGTCGATGCCTCCTTCACCCACAATTATAGCCGAAATCAACCCTAAACGCGAGCAAATCTCAGTAATTTGGTGACGTGAAATCAGAAATTAATTTGCATTCGAGAGCGGTTGAACTGTTACTTCGGCCTTCCTGGAGCAACCGTTGCCCCGTTCTCGCGAGCTCAGGCAGACACACAACGCCGTAGTAACCGCGCAGGGCCGTGACGGCCTACTGTCGACCATCCGTCATGGCTTCGATTGCCGGGTCAGTAAGGGGTAGGCGGATCACCATCAAAGCTTGCGCAATCGGGTTTCAGTCGACGCGGGCAGTTGACCCGGGTGCGGTGGCGGAGGACAGTTGAGGCATGAACGCTCATGGTGCACTCCTCGCCCCCTTCACGACGAAGAAGCAGTTGACGGGCACCGCTTTTGTGCACCTCGACGGATTCCTGCACGCCGCTTTCCGCACCAAGGACTTCGCCTCCGCCCTGGAACTGGTCAACCGGGTCGGCGACGTGGCCGAGTCGATGAACCACCACCCCGACGTGCGCCTCGGCTACGGCAGCGTCTCACTCACCCTGACCTCGCACGATGCCGGGGGAGTCACCGCGCGTGACCTAGAGCTCGCCGTGCGAGTTCAGCAGATCGCCGATACCCTCGGTGCCACTGCCCACGACCAACAGCCGACCCGCTACGACATCGCGATCGACTGTACCGACGCGGATGCCGTGCGCCCATTCTGGCGGGTCGGCCTCGGCTATACCGAAGTCGCCGGCGACGACGGCATCGAACTCGTCGACCCGCGCGGCCTCGCCCCGAAGGTCTGGTTTCAGCACATGGAAATCGCCCGCACCGCCCGCAACCGCATCCACCTCGACGTCTACGTTCCGAGCGACGATGCCGAAGACCGGGTCGCGGCCGTACTAGAAGTCGGCGGCGTGCTGCTCACCGACGAACACGCGCCCGACTGGTGGGTACTCGCCGATGTCGAAGGCAACGAGCTCTGCGTCTGCACCGCCGCCTTCTGACGCCGCTTTCCGGCTGGTCTTGCGGTAAGGACTGCGTTCTGGTTCCGTAGGGCGCGACCGCCACGGGTCGCGATTCCGACCGCAGCCCGATCCGTACGTCATTAACGAGGAATACTGCGCTCGGGATCGCTAGGCGCTCGGCAGGCCCAGAGCCGCGAGCGCCATCTCCTCGAGCAGGGCGCGCACGGCGGGCTGCGCCGAGGTGCGGGCGCTGTGTGGTGTTGAGTTCAGGAGCCCGAAGGTCGCATGGGCCCGAATGCGGAGCAGGGCTTCGTTACCCGAGGGGTGCACGCGCTTCAGCACCTCCACCCAGAGTTCCACATACTCGCGCTGCAGCAGCCGCACCCGGTGGCGGTCGGCCTCGGCGAGGCTGTCCAGGTCGCGGTCCTGCACTCGGATCACATCGGGGTTGGACAGGGCGAAGTGCACGTGAAAGCGCACCAGCTCGCGCAGGGCGGCCGCGGCATCCGTTGTTTCGGAAACGACCGCATGGCCGCCGGCCACGAGATCCTGGCTCACGTCGATGAGCAGCGCAGCGAGCACGGCCTGCTTGCCGCTGAAATGTCGGTAGACGGCGGGCCCGCTCACTCCGGCGGCAGCGCCGAGGTCTTCGATCGAGACCCCGTTGAATCCGGACTGGGAGAAGAGCGTGGCCGCGGCGCTGAGCAGGGCCGAACGACGGTCGGCTTTGGCCTGGCTGCGCGGCGTCGTTTCTATCGGGGCGCTCATGCGAACCTTTCAACTAGACATTTCAGTTAATCACGACTAACCTGAATTTCAGTTAGTAATCACTAACTGTAGTTGATGCCGGGTGCTCCGGCCTCACCAATGGGAAGATGTCGATGGAGACACTCGCGAGTCAGCTCGACTCCTCTGCTCAAGCCTTTGTCACCAATGACGCCGCCCAGCGGCAGCTCGTGACCGACCTGAAACAGCGCCTCGCCACTGCCGCGCTCGGCGGGCCGGAGAAGTCCCGGCAGCGTCACCTCGCCCGCGGCAAGCTGTTGCCGCGCGAGCGCATCGACCAACTGCTCGATACCGGCAGCCCGTTTCTCGAAATCGCGCCGCTCGCCGCGACCGGCCTGTACAACGACGACAGCCCCGGCGCTGGCGTCATCGCCGGCATCGGGCTCGTGCACGGCCGCTACGTGCTCGTGATCTCCAACGACGCCACGGTCAAGGGCGGCACCTACTACCCGATGACGGTGAAGAAGCACCTGCGAGCCCAGGAAATCGCCCTCGAGAACCGACTGCCCTGCATCTACCTCGTCGACTCCGGCGGCGCCTTTCTGCCGATGCAAGACGAGGTCTTCCCCGACCGCGACCACTTCGGCCGCATCTTCTACAACCAGGCACGGATGTCCGCGGCCAAGATCCCGCAGATTGCCGCGGTCATGGGATCCTGCACCGCCGGAGGCGCCTACGTTCCGGCGATGAGCGACGAGACCGTGATCGTGCGCAATCAAGGGACCATCTTCCTGGGCGGCCCGCCGCTCGTGAAGGCCGCGATCGGCGAGATCGTCACAGCGGAGGAGCTCGGCGGTGGCGACCTACATGCCCGCGTCTCCGGCGTCACCGACCACCTCGCCGAAAACGACGAGCACGCCCTGCAGATCGTGCGCGACATCGTCTCCACCCTGCCTCGCGTTCATGCCCCGGCGTGGCAGGTACTGCCCACCATTGACCCGGTCGCCGACGAGAGCGAACTCTACGGAGCCGTCCCGGTCGACGTGCAGGGCCAGTATGACGTGCACGAAGTCATCGCGCGCCTCGTCGACGGCAGCGAATTCCACGAATTCAAACGCGAGTACGCCACCACGCTGGTGACCGGGTTTGCGCACATCCACGGCCACCCGGTGGGCATCGTCGCCAACAACGGCATCCTGTTCGCTGACTCCGCGCTCAAGGGTGCCCACTTCATCGAGCTGTGCGACCAGCGCGGCATACCGCTGCTGTTTCTGCAGAACATCTCCGGGTTCATGGTCGGTAAGGACGCCGAGGCCGGCGGTATCGCCAAGCACGGCGCCAAAATGGTCACCGCCGTCGCCACCACCCGGGTGCCCAAGCTCACCGTCGTCATCGGTGGCTCCTTCGGCGCCGGCAACTATTCCATGTGCGGCCGGGCCTACTCGCCGCGCTTTCTCTGGATGTGGCCGGGCAGCCGCATCTCCGTGATGGGTGGCCCGCAGGCCTCCGCCGTGCTCGCGACCGTGAAGCGGGAGCAGATCGAGGGCGGCGGTGATGAGTGGTCGGCCGAGGCCGAGTCCGCGTTCAAGGACCCGATCCTGGCGAAGTACGAGACCCAGGGTAGCCCGTACTATTCCACCGCCCGGCTCTGGGACGACGGCGTCATCGACCCCGCCGACACCCGCATGGTGCTCGGGCTTGCCCTGGCCGTCTGCGCGACCGCGCCGCTCGGCGAGTCCGCCTTCGGCCTCTTCCGAATGTGAGTGAGCCCATGACCTTTGACACCGTGCTGGTCGCCAATCGCGGGGAGATCGCGTGCCGCATCATCCGCACGCTGCGGGAGCGGGGCATCCGCTCAATCGCCGTCTTTAGCGACGCCGACCGCACCGCGCGACACGTATTCCAAGCGGATGCCGCGGTGCGCCTCGGCGGCGCCGCCCCGGCCGACAGCTACCTCAACTTCGAGGCCGTTCTGGCCGCTGCGGCGCGAACCGGAGCGCAGGCCATCCACCCCGGCTACGGATTTCTCAGCGAGAACCAGGCCTTCGCCCAGGCCTGCGCCGACGCCGGCATCGCCTTCATCGGTCCGAGCGTGCACGCGCTGAACGTGATGGGCGACAAGATCCGCTCGAAGAACCACGTGGCCGGCTACGGGGTGCCGATTATCCCCGGGGTCGCTCAGCCGGGCCTCAGCAACGAGCAGTTGATCCAAGCGGCCGTCGATGTGGGTTATCCGATGCTCATCAAGCCCTCCGCCGGCGGCGGAGGCAAGGGAATGCACGTGGTGGAACGCGCTGAGGACCTGGCCGCCATCCTCGAGACGGCCCGCCGCGTGGCGCTGAGCGCCTTCGGCGACGACACCCTGCTGCTCGAACGGCTCGTGTCGACTCCGCGGCACATCGAGGTGCAGGTGCTCGCCGACAACCACGGCGCCGTCATCCACCTCGGCGAGCGTGAGTGCTCGCTGCAGCGGAGGCATCAAAAGGTCATCGAGGAGGCGCCGTCGCCCCTGCTCGACGCGGCCACCCGGGCGCGCATCGGGGAGGCAGCCTGCGCCGCCGCCCGCAGCGTGGGCTACAGCGGCGCCGGAACCGTGGAATTTCTGGTCTCCGCGACCGCGCCCGACGAATTCTTCTTCATGGAGATGAACACCCGCCTACAGGTGGAACACCCGGTCACCGAGCTGGTCACCGGCCTTGATCTGGTCGACTGGCAGCTGCGCATTGCCGAGGGGGAGCCGCTCACGGTCACCCAGAGCGACATATGCCTCACGGGGCATGCAATCGAGGCCCGGGTCTACGCCGAGAATCCCGGGCGCGGCTTTCTGCCGACCATCGGCACGGTGCTGCAGCTGCACGAGGCGACCGGCGAGGGAGTTCGGGTCGACAGTTCGTTGATGCCGGGCCTGACCATCGCCTCGCACTACGACCCGATGCTCGCCAAGGTGATCGCCTGGGCTCCCACCCGGCTGGAGGCGTTGAACCGACTCGACCGGGCGCTCGCCGACACCGTGGTGCTCGGCGTGCAGACCAACACCGAGTACCTGCGGCTGCTCCTAGCGGATGCCGACGTGCGCGCCGGCCGCCTCGACACCGGTCTGATCGAACGCAAGCTTCCGGGCCTCAAGTTTCAGGGAGCCGACGAGCACGTACTCGCCGCCGTGGCATTGTTCCTGCACGGGCGCGCCTTCGCCGGGTCGGAATTGGCCGCGTCTAGTCTGGCCGACGTGAACGGCGTGTGGACGCGGCCGAGCGGGTGGCGGGCGGGTTCGCCACGACCGGTGCGCTACTCGCTGGGAATGCGCGCGACCGAATCCATTGACGTGCGGGTAGTGGGGGAGCCGGGGATGGCATCCGTTTCTATCGGTGACGGCCCGGCCGTCGAAGCCGGACTCCTGCGCGTCGGAGACGGCGCGTGCAGCGTCGACTACGGCGGCGAGACCCGGGTGTATGCCATCGAACAGTCCGGGGCCAGCGTGTACATCGGCGCCGACGGCTTCTCGCTCGAACTACGCCACCGCTTCCGGGCCGAGCAGCTCGCGGAACACCTCCTCAGCCGTGACCGGGTGCCTGGTGCGGTCAGTCCAGACGTGCGCTCGCCGATGCCCGGCACCGTCATCGCGGTGCACGCCGCCACCGGTGACGTGGTCACAGCAGGGCAGACCATCCTCGTAGTCGAGGCCATGAAGATGGAACACAAACTCGTGGCCGCCACGGCGGGCCGCGTCACCGTGAACCTCAAGACCGGCGACCTCGTGGTCCTCGACCAGATCGTCGCCACCGTCACACCAGAAACCAGCACTACCCCCGGAACCAGCGCAGACAAGGAAGACTCAGAATGAGCTACGAACTCACCACCGAATACCAGGCGCTCAGCGACACCGTTCGCGATTTCGCCGACACCGTCGTCGCGCCCGCCGCCTACGAGTACGACACCAAGCGCAGCCTGCCCTATGGCATCATCGCCCAGATGGGGGAGCTGGGGCTCTTCGGTCTGCCGTTCCCGACGGAGTACGGCGGCCAGGGCAGCGATTACTTCGCGCTCTGCCTCGCGGTCGAGCAGCTTGCGCGCGCCGACCAGAGTATCGCTGTCACCCTCGAAGCCGGGGTCGGCCTCGGCATCATGCCGGTGTACCGCAGCGGCACCGAGGCACAGAAAGAGGAGTGGGTTCCGCGCCTCGCGAGTGGCTCGGCGCTCGCCGCGTTCGGCCTCACCGAAGCGGATGCCGGATCGGACGCCGCGGGCACCAAGACCACCGCCGCATTGGACGGCGGCGAATGGGTCATCAACGGCACGAAGCAGTTCATCACCAACTCCGGCTCGGACATCACCCGGCTCGTCACGGTGACCGCCGTCACGGGGGAGTCCACCCGCGCGGACGGTTCGATCAAGAAGGAACTCACCGCCATCCTGGTGCCGACGCCGACCCCCGGTTTCACGGCACTGCCGCCGTACGACAAGGTGGGCTGGCACACGTCGGACACGCATCCGCTCGTGTTCGACAATGTGCGGGTGCCGGAAGCCAACCTGCTCGGGGAGCGCGGCCGTGGTTTCGCGAACTTCGTGCAGACCCTCGACGAGGGTCGCGTCGCTTTCGCCGCGCTGTGCACCGGCGCCGCCCAGGGCTGCCTGGAAGAATCCATCCGCTACGCCAACAGCCGCAACGTGTTCGGCCGCTCGATCGGATCCAACCAGCACATCGCCTTCAAGATCGCTCGGATGCAGGCGCGCGTGCACACCGCGCGTCTCGCCTACTACGACGCGGCGCTGAAAATGATCAACGGCAAGCCGTTCAAGATGGAGGCTTCGATCGCCAAGATGGTCGGCAGCGAAGCGGCCATGGACAACGCCCGCGATGCCACCCAGATCTTCGGCGGATACGGATTCATGAACGAAAACCCGGTCGCCCGGCACTATCGTGATTCCAAGGTGCTCGAGCTCGGCGAGGGCACAACCGAGGTGCAGCTCATGGTCATTTCGCGGGCCCTGGGTTTCGCCGGCTGACCTGACGAAATTGGAGACGCGGATGCCCGATTCCAGTACGAAGGAGCTGCAGCCGGAGGAGCGCCACCCAGTTCAGCAGCGCGGCCTGTACTTCGAGGAGTTCGACCTGAAGGCGCTCTACCAGCATCGCCCCGGCCGCACCGTGACCGAGGCCGACAACGTGCTGTTCACGACGATGACCATGAATACCCAATCCCTGCACCTCGACGCGGCCTGGTCGGCAACGCAGCCGTTCGGTGAACGCCTGGTCAATTCCATGTTCACCCTCTCGACCATGGTGGGCAGTTCGGTCGCCCAGTTGACCCAGGGCACGATCGTGGCGAACCTGGGTTTTTCGGCCGTGACGTTTCCGCATCCGCTGCACCACGGCGACACCCTTTATTCGGAGACCATCGTGACCGACAAACGGCTGTCGAAGAGCCGGCCGGGGCAGGGCATCATCACGCTCGAACACAGGGGACGCAACCAGCACGGCGTCATCGTCGGCACGGCCGTGCGCACCGTGCTGGTCTGGTGTCGGGGGGCAGCAGAATGACCGGCCCGTTCGACGGGGGCCCACTCGATCCCGACCTGTTTGAGGAGTATCCGGCCGGCCCCGACCCCTTCGACGACAGCCCGAGCGGGTTGAGCCCCTTTACTCCGGCCCCGTTCACCCTCGGACCGGCGCTGCTGTTCTGCCCGGCCGACCGTCCCGAACGCTACGCGAAGGCCGTTGAGCGCGCCGACGCGGTCATTCTCGACCTCGAAGACGCCGTCGCGCCCGCAGCCCGGGCCGACGCGCGTCGGGCGCTGATTGAGCATCCACTCGACCCGATGCGCACGATCGTGCGCATCAATCCGGCCGACACTGCCGACTTCGCGCTCGACCTGGCCGCGCTGGAGCGCACGGAGTACCGCGATGTGATGCTCGCCAAGACGGTCAGTTTCGGCCAGGTCGAGATGCTCGATGACTTCCGAGTGATCGCGCTCTGCGAGACCGCCGCCGGTGTCATCTCCGCGCCCGAGATTGCCGCGGCACGAAACGTCGTCGCGCTCATGTGGGGTGCCGAAGACCTGGTCGCGTCACTCGGTGGCAGCTCCAGCCGGTTCCCCGACGGCCGCTACCGCGACGTCGCTCGCCAGGCCCGCTCCCAGGTGTTGTTGGCCGCCCGAGCACACGACAAGGCCGCGATCGACACCGTGCACCTCGACATCACCGACGCGGCCGGGCTCAGCGACGAGGCTGCGGATGCCGTCGCGAGCGGCTTCACCGCCACCGCGTGCATCCACCCCAGCCAGGTGGAGGTCATTCGGTCGGCGTACCAGCCGACCACCGCCGAGGTCGACTACGCCCTCGGGCTGCTCGAGGCCGCCGCCAGTGCGCGCGGCGTCTTCCAGCACGAGGGCCGCATGATCGACGGCCCCGTGCTGCGTCACGCCGAGGCCGTGCTGCGCCGCGCAGCCGGCTGAAATTCTCCGGGCCCACCTGAGAGTCCTGGGCCCATGATCCAGCATGGGCCCACTTTCCGGGCCTGGGCGCGGGAGGTAGAGACGCGAGGGGCTAGGCGGCTTTGGTGGCCAGAACCTTTTCGATCGCGTCGACGATCTCGGTCGACTCCGGTTCCACCGAGGAGGCGAAGCGGTCCACGATCTCACCGGTCGGTGTCACCAGAAACTTCTCGAAGTTCCACTTGATTAGACCGGGGAACAGGCCCTGCTTGAACTTCGTCAGCTCCGCGTAGAGCGGATGCTGGTGCTTTCCGCGCACATCGACCTTGGCTGTCATCGGGAAGGTCACGCCGTAGGTCATGCCGCAGAACTCGACGATGTCCTCCTCGGTGCCGGGCTCCTGGCCCATGAACTGGTTGCTCGGCAGCCCAAGCACGACCAGCCCGTCGTCGGCGTAACGCTCGTAGAGTGCCTCCAGTCCAGCGTACTGCGGCGTGAAGCCGCACTTCGAGGCCACGTTGACGACGAGAACCGTCTTGCCCTGGTAGGCGCCGAAGGTGGTTTCTGTTCCGTCGATGAGGGTGAGGGGGATGTCATACAGCGCAGAAGAAGTCATTACAGAATTTTATCGACTTTAGTCTCCATGCTGGCTGCACGGTACCTGTGTAGCTGTAGGCCATCCTGTAACTGCATGGCGCCTGTGTAGATCGTGCATTTCCCCCAAATGGGTGGCACGCTGCGGTATTCTTAGTGCAGCTCAGAAATCATGGCGGTCCATTAGAGGATCCGGGTTTCTGCAGCCCGCGCGGCGCAGCGCATTTTCCCCGCCGACCGGGCTATCACCCCAGTTTCACTCGAACCAGCTCCTCGCAGACACGCCTGTGCGTTTTGCGAGGACTCTCGAACGTGACTGGGTGCTCTGTCTGACTGTCGGCATCCGCTTTCACTCAATTGCACCAGGAGCACCATGAATTCCTACGTATCGAAGCCCACGACACTCACGACCACCGCCAACGAGTACGTCACCCACGACGTTCGCCGAGCGATCACCGCCACCGGCTACGTCAGCGGCACCGCGCGGCACCTCGAGGCCGGCGGATACGTGTCGGCGCAGGCCGCGCCGTGTAGTCGTTAACCAGACCGACCGCCAAGGTCGATGACACGAATCAGGGGACTCCGCCGAGCGCGGGGCCCCTTTTTCGTGCCCGAAACTCCGATCGTGGATGCGTCGGTAGACTAGGGAGGTATCTGGCCGGTATTTTGCTTGCCCGCCAGACACGACACGAGGTACGCGTATGCGCGCTGAGGCCCCCTGAGTATTGCTCGTCGGTCTTTCGCATGCCCGATCTCGGTCCCCACACACCTGGACATGCAGTATCGCAGACAACGAAATGAGATTCATGAATAACCACTACCTCGACCTGAGCACTCCGCCGGCATTGCCGGCCCGCGGCATGCGCATCATCCCGCTCGGAGGCCTCGGCGAGATCGGCCGCAACATGACCGTCTTCGAGCACAAGGGAAAGCTGCTCATCATCGACTGCGGCGTTCTCTTCCCCGAGGACAACCAGCCCGGCATCAACGTGATCCTGCCTGACTTCACGGCCATCCGCGACCGCCTGCAGGACATCGAAGCCATTGTGCTCACCCACGGTCACGAAGACCACATCGGCGCCGTACCCTACCTGCTCAAGGAACGCGGCGACATTCCCGTCGTCGGCTCCAAGCTCACCCTGGCCTTCCTCGCCGCCAAGCTGCAGGAGCACCGCCTCAGCCAGAACTTCATCGAGGTGAAAGAGGGCGAGCGCCGCACGATCGGCCAGTTCGACCTCGAATTCATCGCCGTGAACCACTCCATCCCCGACGGCCTGGCCATCGCCATCCGCACCGAGGCCGGCCTCGTGCTCGCCACCGGTGACTTCAAGATGGACCAGTTCCCGCTCGACAAGCGCCTCACCGACCTGGGCGCCTTCGCGCGTCTGGCCGAAGAGGGCGTGGATCTGTTCATGACCGACTCGACCAACGCCGAGGTTCCCGGCTTCACCACTGCCGAGAAGGATATCGGACCGGCAATCGACACCGTGTTCCGCACCTCCCCGCGCCGCATCATCGTGTCGAGCTTCGCCAGCCACGTGCACCGCATCCAACAGGTCATCGACGCTGCCGCCAAACACAACCGCAAGGTCGCGTTCGTCGGCCGCTCCATGGTGCGCAACATGGGGATTGCGAGCGAGCTCGGCTACCTCAACGTTCCCAAGGGCCTGATCGTCGATATGAAGGCGCTCGAGCGTATGAAGGACGACAAGGTCGTTCTCATCTGCACCGGTTCGCAGGGGGAGCCGATGGCAGCCCTCTCGCGCATGGCAAACCGCGAACACGTCATCAAGATCGGCGAGGGCGACACCGTGCTACTCGCGAGCTCGCTGATCCCCGGCAACGAGAACTCCATCTACCGCGTCATCAACGGCCTGATTCGTTGGGGTGCCAACGTTGTGCACAAGGGCAACGCCAAGGTGCACGTCTCCGGCCACGCGAGCGCCGGCGAGCTCGTCTACTGCTACAACATCGTCAAGCCGGTCAACGTCATGCCGATCCACGGTGAATGGCGTCACCTCACGGCCAACGCCGACCTCGCCATCCAGACCGGCGTCCCCTCGGAGAACGTCATCGTCGTCGAAGACGGCGTCGTTGTCGACCTCATCGACGGCCACGCCAAGGTCACCGGCCGCGTTGTCGCCGACTACGTCTTCGTTGACGGCATGACCGTCGGCGGGGCAGCATCCGCTGCGATGGAAGATCGTCGTAAGCTCGCCGAGGACGGCACCATCACCATTCTCGGAATCCTCAACGCCAAGACCGGCACTCTCTCCGAGCCCGTCGAGTTCCTGGCGCGCGGATTCGTGCACGACGACGAGTGGGTCAAGGGCGCCACCAAGGTCATCGATGAGGCCATGAAGGCCGCGAACCGCATCAAGATCGTGGACGGCGCCGAGCTCGAGGATCTATTCACGCAGTCCGTGAGCCGTTGGATGAACCGCAAGTACCGTCGCAGCCCCGTCATCACCTCCGTGGTCGTCGATGCGTAACCGCTGCATCACCTAGCTGCTACAGCACGAGAAAGGCCGCATCCTCCACGAGGATGCGGCCTTTCTGGTTAGTGAAACACGCTACATAAAGTCGTCGGCCGTCGCGTTCGCAATGTCGATCAGCACGAGCTTCGGGTTCTCCTTGGCAATGGCCTGCAACCGCCACGGCGTGCTGAACAGGGCGAGCAGCGTGCCGTCGGAGCGGGTGAACACCTCCACCTGGCGGGTTCCGGCGAGCACGAGCGCGCTCTCCTTGTCGGTCTTGCGGGCCACCTGGTATGGCAGCGCTTCCATGCGGATATCGGCGTGAAAGTCGTGCACCATGCGGTCTTCGACGACCTCGAACTGCATCGGTCCGACGGCACCGAGCACCGGGGCCTGCTCGCCGCGCACCTCTGAGCGCATCACCTGGATGACGCCCTCATGGTCGAGCTGGTCGATGCCGCGGCGAAACTGCTTGTGCTTGCTGCTGTCTACCGGGCGAATGGCGCGAAAGTGTTCGGGCGAGAACAGTGGTAGCGGCGGAAACTCCACCCGCTCGTCTTCGAAGATCGAGTCGCCCACCCGCAGCGCCGACGCGTTCACGAGTCCGACGATGTCGCCGGGCCAGGCCCGGTCGGTGACGGTACGTTCCTTGCCGAACAATTGCTGGGCATACTTCGTGGCAAAGGGCCGGCCGGTCGCGGCGTGGGTGACGATCATGCCGCGGCGAAATTCGCCGGAGCAGACGCGCACGAAGGCCACGTGGTCGCGGTGCGCCGAGTTCATGCCGGACTGCACCTTGAACACAAACCCCGAGAACGGCGAGGTGACCTTGCGCGGGTTGCCATCGATATCGATGCGGGCTTCGGCCGGCGGCGCGAACTCGACCAGGGTGTCGAGCAGCTGCTGCACCCCGAAGTTCGCCACGGCCGCGCAGAATAGCACCGGGGTGGTCTGGCCGTCGAGAAACAGCTCGGAGTCGTGATTCTGCGACTCAGCGTCGAGCAGCTCAGATTCTTCGACAGCGGATGCCCAGGCCGGGCCCTCTTCTTTGGCCGCGTCACCCGCATCCAGCCGCACCGATTCGGCCACGGTCGCGCCACCAGCCGTGCGGGTGTAACGCAGAAAATCACCGGAACGGCGATCGAGCACACCGCGCAGGTCGCCGGCCTCGCCGACCGGCCAGTTCAACGGCGTCGGCAGCAGACCGGTACGGGTCTGGATCTCATCCATCAGGGCCAGGGGGGTGTCGCCCGGCCGGTCCCACTTATTGATGACGGTGATGACGGGAAGCCCGCGCTGCTTGCAGACCGCGAACAGCTTCATGGTCTGCGGCTCGAGACCCTTGGCGGCGTCGACGAGCATCACCGCGGCATCCACTGCCGAGAGCACCCGAAAGGTGTCCTCGGAAAAGTCGGCGTGGCCGGGGGTATCGACGAGGTTGATCACGGCGTCGTGGTACTCGAACTGAATCGCGGCGCTCGTGACCGAGATGCCGCGAGCCTTTTCCATCTCCATCCAGTCGGAGACGGTACCGCTGCGGCCGGCCTTGCCGTGCGTGGCGCCGGCGGAAGTGATGGCGCGGGCGTGCAGCAGCAGTGCTTCGGTCAGCGTGGACTTTCCGGCGTCCGGGTGAGAGATCACGGCGAAGGTGCGGCGCCTGCGAGCCTCACGGGGAACCTGAGGGTTGGGCACGGAGGCGTCGGTGGTCATGGCTGCTTTCCTGCGGCTGATTCGGGCAGGATACCTCGCCAGAAGATCGAATAGTCGATTCGATAACCGGCGGCCCAGGGCGGATGTGCGCCTGCACATTCAGCCCAATTTTCGCGCAACGGCCAGTCTAACAAATCATGCGGGTACCGACTGTCGACCAATGCAGTCTGGCCCCGCCTTGAGGGTCAGCAGCACCAATTCGCCCCGTTCCGACGCACGTTTTGGTAACGGTTTAGCGTGCCGCCGGAAAATGTCGGTGGCCTCGCCTAAAGTCGGGCCAATAGCAAGCTTCACGCATCAAAAATCCGGCAGAAACGACTGGCCCGGCGAACACCCCGCGGGAGGAGAATCACGATGACCAGACAAACGCTCTCATCCTCCCTCGACGCGATGTCGATCGACCGTTCCGGGCTGGCCGAGTTGACCGTTGGTGCGCCTGTGGTCCGGCGCCAGATTCCGGGGACTGAGTTGTTCGTGCATCCGTTAGCTCTGGGCTGCAACGCCTTCGGCTGGACGGCTAACGGTGAAACCTCAACCGCGATTCTCGACGTTCACCGCGATCTGGGCGGAAATTTTCTGGACACGGCCGACAGCTTCGCCGCCGGTCGCAGCGAGGTGATCATCGGTGGGTGGCTGCGCTCGCGTCGAGCGCGCGCCGAGACCATCGTGGCCACCAAGATCGGACACAACCTCGATAACCCCGGGTTGAGCCAGCGCAGCATCGTCGGCGCCGTCGAGGCCAGCCTGGCTCGGCTCGGCACCGACTATCTCGACCTGCTCTACTTTCACTTCGACGACAAGTCCGTCGCCCTCGAAGAGAGCCTGGTTGCCGTGGACACGCTCGTGCGCGCAGGCAAGGTTCGCCATCTTGCGGCCTCCAACTTCTCGGCTGAGCGCCTGATGCAGGCCCGGGTTCTCTCGGCATTAGGCCTGCCCAAGTTCGTCGCCGTCGAAACGCCGTACAACCTCGTGCACCGTACCGAACTGGAACCGAGTATCGCGGTTGCGGCCGGTGCACAGAATCTCGGTCTCATGCCGGGCTTCGCTCTGGCGCACGGTTTTCTGGCCGGTGCCTATCGCACCAAAGCGGATGCCGCCGGCACCGCCCGCGGTCAGCTCGCGCGGGTTTATGTCAACCGGCGGTCCCTGCGCGTGCTCGCCGTGGTCGATCGCATCGCCGCCGCCCACAGCGTCCCGCCTGCGACGATCGCACTGGCCTGGCTCCTGGCCCGGCCGGATGTGGTCGCACCGATCGCTGGGGCCGGGCAACCTGATCACGTGGCGTCGCTACTGGCGGCGGCGAGCATCCGTCTCGGTCGGACCGATCTGGCCGACCTGGATCGGGTGTCGACCGTCTGATTTCTAGTCGCTCGACTCGTCGAGGACGCGCTGCACGGCACGAATCAGCGCGGTGTGGGCGCCGATCGGGTCGCCGAGGTTGGCGCCCGCGAAGGCACCGTCCCTGGCCAGAAAGAAGTCGTCCGACGCGTCACCGGGCCGGGCATGACCCATGCCGCGGAACAGGTCTTCGACGCTGCGGCCGTACCAATCGCGGTGAGCGGCGACAGCCTGACGTACCGGGTGCGTCGGGTCGGTGAACTGCGCTGCAGCGTTGATGAACGGGCAACCGTGGAATCCCTCGCGGATCACCTGAGCCGAAATTTCGGCTACGACACCGCGCAGGCGTTGCTCGGGGGTGTCGAAGCGTCGCTCCAGCTCGGCGAGAAGCTCCCGAGCGCGTCGGTCCCGACCCTGCAGGTAGACCACGATGAGGGCGTCCTTGGAACGGTAGTACTTATAGAAGGTGGCTTTGGTGACTTTGGACTCGCTGATGATTCGGTCCACACCCACGGTGTGCACGCCCTCGGTGTAGAACAGACGGTCGGCGGTGGCGAGAATGCGCACCTTCGCGTGTGTCGCCGGCCGAACGGCCTCATCTGTCAGCGTGGTCATTCGGGCTCCTCTATCGCGGGCCGTTTGGGGCCCAGATCAGCGCAAAACCGCGGGTTTGGGCAGGTCAGCTCCCAGACTGTAACACACACTAGACAGACCAGTCTGTCGGATCTGACGGCTCGGTTCGATTTGGCCAAACTGGGGGTATCGAACGGTACTGATGTTCAGCGGAACACTACTGGTGCCAGCGTTGTGGCGGTGCCTCCCCGCGGGTACGCCGGCGCGAACGGAGCGGTCAAGTAAGGTTGTGGGTGATATGAACGGTGCAGTCGACTTTCCCCTAGACCAGGCCGAACTCACGTTTCGGGCCGCCGGTGATGCCCTCGTGCGTCGAACCGTTTTGCCGAGTGGGGTGCGCATTCTTAGCGAGCAGGTACCGGGCGCCCGCAGCCTCACCATCGGCTATTGGGTTGCCGTCGGGTCGCGCGACGAGCAGCCCGGCCATTTCGGCTCCACCCACTTTCTCGAACACCTGCTATTCAAGGGCACGCCCACCCGGTCAGCGCTCGACATTGCCATCTCCTTCGACGCGGTCGGCGGCGAACATAACGCCATGACCGCCAAGGAGTACACCTGCTACTACGCAAAGGTGCAAGACCGCGACCTCGGCATGGCCATCGACGTGCTAACCGACATGCTGACCTCGTCCAAACTGGATGCCGGTGAGTTCGAAACCGAGCGCGGCGTCATTCTCGAAGAACTCGCCATGGCCGATGATGACCCGGCCGATGTCGCCAATGAGCGTTTCTTTGAAGCCGTGCTGGGGCAGCATCCGCTCGGTCGCCCGATCGGCGGCAGCGCCGACGACATTCGCGGTGCCACCAGATCGGCCGTCTGGGAGCACTACCAGGCCAACTACCGCCCGCAGGACCTCGTCGTCACTGTCGCCGGCGCTGTTGACCACGACGTGCTCGTCGCCGCCGTCACCCGGGCCCTCGAACTGGCCGGCTGGGACCTCAGCGTCGCGCAGACCCCGGTAAGCCGTCGCGGCGGTGTCGCAGCCGATATTCAGCAGGGCCAGGCGCTCACCATCGTCAAACGGCCACTGGAACAGGCCAATCTGTTGCTCGGAATGCCCGGGCTGCTGGCCACCGACGACCGCCGCGTCACCATGAGTGTGCTCACCTCGATTTTCGGTGGCGGCATGTCGAGCCGGCTGTTCCAGGAGGTGCGCGAGAAGCGCGGCCTGGCCTACTCGGTCTACTCCTTCGCTCCCGGTTACTCCGACGCCGGGCTGTTTGGCATGTACGCCGGATGCACACCGGCCAAGGCCGGCCAGGTCGCCGAGCTCATGCTCAGCGAACTGCACCGCCTCGCCGATTCCGGCGTGACCACCGACGAGATGAAGCGGGCGTCGGGGCAGCTGAGCGGAGCATCCGCTCTCGCGCTGGAAGACTCGGACACGCGGATGTCCCGGCTGGGTCGTTCCGAGATCACCCTCGGTGAGTTCGCCGATCTCGATGAGGCCCTGCGCCGCCTCGCGCTCGTCACCGCGGCCGACGTGCAGGAGCTCGCCGCCGAGCTCGCGAGCGGGCCCGTGTCGATCTCCGCAGTTGGCGCGCTTGACGATGACGCCTTCGCGGCGATCCTCCCCGGCTGAGCCGGCCGCAAAGCTTCTGCAGTATCCGCACCCGCGGACTCCTTGAAATTCGAAATGGACAATGATGCCCCAGTACATCTACCTGGTACGCCACGGCGAGCAGCAGGATGCCGAACACGGCCTGCATGACGGTCCACTATCGCCGCGTGGCAAACGTCAGGCGTTACTGATCGCCGACCGGCTGAGCGGCGTTCCCTTCACCGGCGCGTGGCATTCACCGCTGCAGCGAGCGGCCGAAACCGCCGAAATCATGGCCGAACGGTTGCCGTCGGTGCAGAGCGAATCGTCTGCGTTGCTGTTCGACTGCATTCCTTCTGGCCGGGCTGCCGAAACACCCAAGGCCTACGACCCTTTCTTCGGCTCGGTCACAGAGGACGAAATCGCTGCCGGACGCGCCCAGATGGAAGACGCGGTCGCCGAATTTCTGCAGCCACGTCGCAGCCAGCGGCACGACCTGCTGATCACCCACAATTTCGTGATCGCCTGGTTTGTGCGTGAGGTGCTCGGAGCTCCCGACTGGCGCTGGGTCGGCATCAACCAGGCCAATTGCGGATTGACCGTGCTGCAGCAGAAACCCGGCCGTCCCTGGACGCTGGTCACCCACAACGATCTCGGCCACCTGCCGGTCGAGCTGCGCACCGGACTGCCCGAACCGCTGATGTTCTAATCGACCGGGCGTTGCTGACAGAGATCAATTGGTAGATTGGTTCCATGACAACACGGGTGGCCATTATCGGCGCAACGGGCAAGATGGGCCGCCTGGTTTCCGACCTGATCGACCGAACCGAGGGCTACGAGGTCGTCGCCCGGCTCGATTCCCGCAGCGAGCTGAGCGAGATGCTCGGCGCCGAGATCGCCGTTGACCTGACCCGTCCCGACGTCAGCCGCACCGTCGTCGACTTCGCCACCGAGCACGGTCTGCGGGTGCTCGTGGGCACTTCGGGCTGGAGCCAGGAGGGCATCGACGCACTCGGCCACCGCCTAGAGGGCCGCGACGATACCGGCGTCATTATCATTCCCAACTTCTCGATTGGATCAGTGCTCGCCACGGCGTTCTCCGCCCTGGCCGCCCGATTCTACGACTCCATCGAGATCGTCGAGGCGCACCAGCCCGGCAAGGTTGATTCGCCGTCGGGCACCGCTGTGCGCACCGCCGAACTGATCGGTCGTGCCCGCGCCGAACTGGGCCCGGTGTCTGCTCCGCACACCGACCAGCGGGCCCGCGGGCAGCAGGTCTCGAGTGTGCCCGTGCACAGCCTGCGCCTTGCCGGACTGCTCGCCCGGCAGGACGTGATTCTGGGCGGGACCGGTGAAACGCTCACGATCAGCCACAACACCCTGTCGCCGAGCGCCTACGAGAGCGGCATTCTACTGGCCCTCGCCGCGACACGCACCGCCACCGGGGTGACGGTGGGCCTGGACCAGATCGTCGACCTTGGATTCGATTCGGACACCGCGGGAGCGAACAAATGAAGGGCAAAATCGCCGTCATCGTCATGGCGGTACTCCTGGTTTTCTACCTACTGCTTGCCGGAGTGCGCGCCATTGCGTTCGTCCAGAGTGGGGAACCGGTCGGGATAGCGATCGGCGTGGCGCTGCTCGTCTTGCCGCTGATCGGATTCTGGGCGCTCGCGCGGGAGATTACCTTCGGCATCCGCTCGGAGCGGCTGGTGCGTCAGCTCGACGAACTCGGGGGGTTTCCGTCGAACGACCTGCCGGTGCGTCCGAGCGGTCGTCCTTATCGGGACGCTGCCGACGCTCAGTTTCCGGCGGCCCAGGCCGAGGTTGAGGCGGAACCCGAGAATTGGCAGTCCTGGCTACGTCTCGGCCTGGCCTACGACGCCTCCGGCGACCGCAAACGTGCGCGCGGCGCGATTCGCACGGCGATCACCCTCGAGCGCACGCGCTAGAGCCAGCGCCGCTACGGCTGGCGCAGCATCCAGGCGATCGCGGTGGCCGGCGTACGCTGAGCGAACTCGAATCCGTCGTCGAGCAGCTTCTGGGGGCTCACCTGCTGATCGGCGAGCAGCAGTTGGCGGGCGGCATCCTGTAACAGAAAAGTCAGTATCGGTTTCGGTACCGGCAGCCGGAACGGCCGGTGCAGCGCTGCGGCGAGTGTGCTGATGATGTCGTTGGCCGTCGCGGGGGTCGGCCCGACCAGGTTTACCGGGCCGGACAGGGTCGAGGTCAACAGGTGCACGATCGCCGTGGCCTCGTCGTGCAGGCTGATCCAGGCCCAGTGCTGCATTCCGCTGCCGAGCGGCCCGGCCAGACCGAGCTTGGCCAGCGGCAGCACGGGTTTGAGCGCCCCGCCCTTGGCTAAAACCAGACCGGTCCGCAGAGTGACGACGCGGGTCGATTCGGGTGCGAGTTGCGCCTCGGCTTCCCAACGCGTGACCACCTCGGCGAGAAAATCGGTGCCGACAGCGGATGCCTCGCTCAGTACTTCCCCCGGCCGATTCCCATAGATCCCCACCGCAGAGCCGTTCAGCAGAACGGTCGGCGGGTTCGTTGACCGACGCAGCGCGTCGGTCAACGTGCGCGTGGCGTGCAGACGGGATTGCAGGATTTCCTGGCGGTACCCGCTTGTCCACGGCAGCCGCGCCAGCGACGCGCCGGACAGGTTGACGACGGCGTCGATGTCGTCGAGCACGCTCGGATCCAAAACCAACGTGGCCGGGTCCCAACGAATCTCGTTGGGACCGAGGGCCTCGCGTCGTACCAGCCGCACCGGGGTGTGGCCGGCAGTTTCGACCTGGCGGCTAAGCTCCCTGCCGATGAGACCGGATGCGCCGGCAATCAGAACGCGCATGGCCTGAGCCTAGGCCAGCTCTGCTTCAATGGTGATCGGAATGCCGGCGAGCGCCTTCGAGATCGGGCAGTTCTCCTTGGCATCCTGTGCAAACGTTTCGAACTCGGCCTCGGTCAGACCGGGAATCTTCGCGCTGACCAGCAGGTGGCTGCCGATGACGCCGGTTCCGGCCGCAAAGGTGACGGCGGCGGTGGTCTGGATACTCTCGGGGGTATGGCCAGCCGAGCCGAGGGCATTGGCGAGGGCCATAGAGAAGCACGCTGCGTGAGCGGCGCCGAGCAATTCCTCGGGGTTGGTGGTGTTCGATACCCCTTCGGCGCGAGCCTTCCAGTTCACCGAAAATTCCGCGGTATGTGAGGAATCGAGCGTGACAATTCCGGAACCGGTCGGAAGATCGCCGGTCCAGACGGTGGTTGCTTCACTCGTGAGTGTCGTGGGCATGGTGTTACCTCCAGGTGGTTGAATTCCACCCTATCCGTCAGACCTGCCCGGCGAACCTGTCCCGTCTGGGAACTTCCTGAGAGCCAGCCCGACACGACCCCGACCCAGTTTCCCGGCTGGGCCTGGAACACCTTCAGGCGCCTCGAACCCGTGCACCCCGGTTCAGCAAGCCGAATCGTACGAGCAGCAAGTAGATCTGGCAGCCGAGGCAGTAATCGAACACAGCGTTGAGAAAGGCCGCGACGAAGGCTGCCGCCGCGGCGATGCCGACCGCGCCGGGCACTCCGGCCAGCCCGAGAGCCACGCCGACGAGCGCGACCGCGAGGCCGACGCCCTGGGCAAAGGTCGGTGGAGCGGCATCCTCGAGTTCGGCCGGGGGAGCAAGGCGGGGTCGGACGAATTTCTTGAACAGCACGCCATAGGGATGCCGTCCGGCTCCGGCCGCAGCGCCCCACGCGAATAGTCCGGTCAGCGCCGACAGCAGGATCAACGCGGCAACGGATGCCCCGGTCAGCGACAAGAAGACCACGGCGAGCAGCAGCACGGCGGTGATCGCCGCACCGAACCTGGGCCCTCGCGGATCGAGCCGGGGGCGCACCCTGGGTGGCGTCGTGATCGGCGAATCAGCGGTTGACATAGGAACTCCAAAGGGTTGTGGACCGACCCGAACCGGGCTCGAAATTGTCCAGGGCAGCGGCGATGGCAGCGCGGTTCGGCGCACCACCCACTCGTGCGCGCACCCGTCCGGCTCCATCGAGAATCAGGGTCGTCGGTGTTTGCAAAATGGAGTACCGGTTCGCTAAATCCGCGCGATGGGTCAGGTCCACGTCGACGTGCACGACGCCGGGGCGGGAATCCGCCACGGCACCAAGTAGTCGGCGGGTGCCCGGGCAGCGGGCGCACAACTCGGTCGAAAACTGCAACAGGGTCGCCGCAGCGCCGAACGGGGTCGCAGCCGCGACATCCGCTGGCCTGATGATCTGGCCGGAAATCTGGGTGACGCGACCCTGTCTGGCCCGCCAGAACAGGCCGAGCACGGTCGTGCCGGCCAGCAATGCCAACAGTAGGCCGATAGCTTCGAGGGGATTCATGGTTGCAACGCTACGCGGGCGTACTGTGAATCTCGCACTGTGACGAGAGATTACGCCGGCTCACGGTGTGGCCCGACCCCTACCTGCGGTGGATGCGACTAACCTGAACCAGTGTCTGATACCGCCGAACAAGAGCCCCGCCCTGAAATCGAATTTAGATCGGAAATGACCGTCGAACTCGTGCGCGCGAGTGCCCACGACTCCGATGTGCTGTTTGCCGCCCGGGTATCGACCCTGGGAGAGCAGACCCTGGAACAGAGTCAGCTCGAGGGGTCCGAGAGCGAGGCCGACGAGAAGCGTGACCGCGGCCTGATCAATTACCTCATGCGCGACCGCCACGGCTCGCCGTTCGAACACAACTCGATGACGTTTTACGTGCGCGCGCCCATCTTCGTGTTCCGCGAGTTCATGCGGCACCGCATTGCCTCCTACAACGAAGAATCGGGCCGCTACCGGGAGCTCAACCCGGTGTTCTACGTGCCCTCCAACGAGCGCAACCTCGTACAAGTCGGCAAGGCCGGCGCCTATGACTTTCTGCCCGGAACCGCCGAGCAGACCGCGTTGGTGCAGCAGCAAACCCGTGCCGCCGCGATTCACGCCTACGAGGCCTACCAGCGGATGCTCCAAGCCGGCGTCGCGCGCGAGGTCGCCCGCATCGTGCTGCCGCTGAACATCTACTCCTCGATGTATGTCACACTCAACGCTCGTTCGCTGATGAACTTTCTCAGCCTGCGCACCAAGCGGGAGGGGAGTCAGTTCCCGTCCTTCCCGCAGCGTGAGATCGAGATGTGTGCCGAGCAGATGGAAACGCACTTCGAGAAACTGATGCCGCTGACCCATGCATCCTTCAATAAGAACGGTCGCGTTTCGCCGTAGCAGTATTCCGTTGAGAAGTGCCCGGTTCACACGGGCACTTTTTGGGCTCTCGCCGGGCGGAGGGCGTGGAGACGATAGCCTGTAGTTCGTGTCTACCTCTACGAATCCCTTTGGCCAGGTGCTGGTCGCACTGGTCACCCCGTTTACCTTTGATGGCGAAGTGGACTGGGCCGGGGTGGAGAAGCACATCGACGACGTCATCAACGCCGGGGCCGATGGCATCGTCGTCACGGGCACGACCGGTGAGACCAGCACGCTGACCGACCCGGAGAAGATCCGCCTGGTCGAGGTCGGCAAGTCGGTCGCCAACGGCCGCGCCAAGATCATCACCGGCGGTGGCTCAAATGAGACCGCTCACGCCATGCAGCTGGCCCGGCAGAGTGAAAAAGCCGGTGCGGACGGCAATATGATCGTCACGCCGTACTACAACAAGCCAACCCAAGCCGGTATCCTCACCCACTTCCGCATGATCGCGGATGCCACCGATCTGCCCGTCATCCTCTACGACATCCCCGGCCGTACCGGTGTTGCAATCGCCTACGAGACCATCCTGCGCGCGGCCAAGCACCCCAATATTCTGGCTATCAAAGATGCCAAGGGCGACTTCGCCCAGGTCAGCCGGGTGCTCAACCAGACCGACCTCCTGTACTTCTCCGGCGACGACCCCAACGTTCTGGCACACCTGTCGATCGGTGCGACCGGCTTGATCGGCGTGACCGGCAATATCACGGCCACCCCGTACCGGCACATGGTCGACGCCGTCAACCGTGGCGACCTCAAGGTCGCGACCGCCGCCCATCAGCAGCTCGAACCACTCGTGCGCGCCGTGATGACACACGTTCCCGGCACCGTGGCGGTGAAGTACATTTTGCACGGCCTCGGGCGCATCGGCAGCCCGCGGGTGCGCCTGCCCCTGGTCGGCCCGGAGGACTCCGAAGCCGCTCAGATCGAGGACGAACTCTCGCTCGTGCAAGACATCCCCGGCGTGGACTTCTCTAACTTCCGTCCGGACCGCAACGCTGCGGCCGGCGGATCGCTCCCCAAGGTCGCCGGCACCACCCGCTAAAGCGTTGATCGTGCTCGCGGCACTCGTTAACGTTCGCGGCGCCCGTCCGTAGGGGTGCCGCGAACTGCAACGAGTGCCGCGAGCCCGGCAAACCCAGCGCGCGGCGCACCTTGCCACAAAACGCTAAGATCGACCCATCGAGCACGACCACGTAGGTCGGTGCGCGTTGGGAGTGTCGTGAACTTTGCACGCAAATGGGTCTTTCCCATCCTTCGTCTGATCGTCATAGCGGCCATCGCCGTGGCCCTCGTGAAGCTCGCCTTCTACCCAGACGCCGCCGCCGACAGCAACCCGGCCGAGCCCACCGGCGTCATCGTCGAGCCCCAAATTCCGGTGGCCCTCGGCACGATCAGCAACGATGTCACCCTGCCGGGCACGGTCAGCGCCGACCCGGCCGTGGCCATCAAAGCGACCGCCGTCGGAACGGTCGACGAGATCTTCATCTCGGCCGGACAAACCGTGAACAAAGACGACAAGATCTACGACATCCGGGTTGAGACGATCAAAGACCCGGTCGAAACAACGGATGCCGACGGCAACGTGACCATCACCCAGCCGAAACCAGTGGTCACCTTCGCCAAGGTATTCGCGCCGATCACCGGAATTCTCAGCTCGCTCACCGTGATCCCCGGTCAGAGCGTGGCCGTCGGCGACGCCACCGGGCAGGTTGCACCGCCCACCTTCTCGGTGAGCGGCGCTCTCAGCCCCGAGCAGCAGTATCGGCTGCTGACCAAGCCGACGGAAGCATCCGTCGCGATAACGAAGGGGCCGGCACCGTTCACCTGTACCGGCCTGACCATCACCACCCCGCTGGCCGGGGAATCGGCCGGTGGCGACGGCTCGGCGGGCGGCCAGGCGGGCACGAGTGGCACGACCGTGACATGCGCGATTCCGGCCGACGTGACGGTGTTCGCCGGCCTCGCCGCGCAGATCACCATCGCCGCCGGCCTGGCGGAAAACGTGTTGGTCGTGCCGACCACCGCCGTCGAGGGCTCGGCCGAGACCGGTGTCGTCTGGTTTGTGCTGGCCGACGGCGGTACCGAGGAACGCCCGGTCACGCTTGGCATGACCGACGGCACCAACGTGCAGGTCATTGACGGACTCGTCGAGGGCGATGTGATCAATCAATTCGTGCCGGGTGCCCCCGTGGCCCCGGGAGCCGACGGCTGTGATACCCAACCCGATGGCAGCCAAGTCTGCTACATGCCGAGCATCTCCAGCAGAGCGATCTCCCATTGAGTCTTCTACATCTTGAGGGCGTCACCCGCACCGTGCAGCTCATCGATGCGCCGCCGCTGACGATTCTCTCCGGCATCGACCTCGACGTCGACGTGGGCGACCGCGTCTCGATCGTGGGCCGCTCCGGTTCGGGCAAAACCACCCTGCTCAACCTGCTCGGGCTGCTCGACAACCCCACCAGCGGCACCATGCTGTTCGAAGACCGCCCCGTGCAGTCGCTGTCCTCCGGCGCGCGGGATCGGTTGCGCGGCCGAGAGGTCGGCTTCATCTTTCAACAGTTCAACCTGCTGCAGGGACGCACCGCCCTCGAAAACGTCATGACTCCGCTGCTCTACGCGGAGGGCCGCCAGTTCTGGCAGCGCACCCGAATCGCCACCGAGATGCTCGAACGCGTCGGGCTCGGCGACCGGCTCGGCTCACTGCCCGACAAGTTGAGTGGCGGTGAACAGCAGCGGGTGGCGATCGCTCGCTCGCTCGTGCGCGGCCCACGGCTGATTCTCGCCGACGAACCCACCGGCGCTCTGGACCTCGAGACCGGCGAAACGGTGATGGACCTGATCGACGAGGTCGCCACCGAATCCGGCGCAGCCCTCGTCACCATCACGCACGATCCCGCTATCGCCGCCCGAGCCAGCCGACACCTGCGCCTCGACCACGGCGCGCTGCAGGCCACCAGCACGGTGCCGGCATGAAGCGCGCCGTCAGTAATCTGGTAGGCGCGGTGATCGAGGCCTGGCAGGAGGTGCGCATCCACAAGACCCGCGTCATGCTGTCGTTGATCGGCGTCGCCGTCGCCGTCTGCGCCATCACCACCGTGGTCGGGCTTGGCGCGGTCGCCCAACAGGCGACCGTCGAATCGAGCGAACGCTCGGGTGGGCGCGCCGCGAGCCTCTTTCTGTCGGCATCGATGAACGACGGCTCCACCCCGCCGGGAATGCCCGAAATCTGGCGCACAGCGCTTGAACGCTACCAAATCGACTACGCCAGCCGGGTCATGAACGCCAGCCAGACCGTGCAATTCGCCGACGGAGCCGTACCGGTGCAGACCCTCGGCATCGACCCGCCCTACGGCACCATGCACCGCATCACCCTCGAGGAAGGTACCTGGTTCACCGAGGCCGATACGGCCCGGCTTGCACCGGCACTGCTCGTCAACTCCATCTTTTATGACCGTCTCGGTCGGCCGGATCTGCGCACGCACCCGACCACGACCCTGATCGGTGAACGCACCACGACGGCCGTCGTCACCGGCGTCTACCCCTCACTCTCGTGGGAGACCGAACCGGCCATGTACATGCTCGCCGACGCACTCACCGCCATTACGCCCGTCGTTAGCGACCCGAATCTCCAACAATTCGGACCGCCGTCCTACGAGCTGTGGGTGCCCGTTGACGTGTCGGAGCAGCTGGTCACCGCGCTGCAACGCGACGTACAGGGCGCGCTCGGCGCCGACGCCTTCGTGCAGGTGAACCGGCAGGACTTCGCGGCCTTCCAGGACGGCGACCCCTACCTCTCGCTCAAACTCACCGTCGGCGCGATCGCCGGGCTGGTGTTGCTGCTCGGCGCGCTCGGCCTGGTCAATATCGCCCTGGTCACCCTCAAGCAGCGCATCCGGGAGATCGGCATCCGGCGCAGCTTCGGCGCCACGGCCGGGCGGGTGTTCTTCGCCGTGATGATGGAAAGCGTCGTCGCGACCGTCGTCGCCGGAATCATCGGCGTGATCGGCGCCGTCCTCATCGTCAAGAGTCCTTTTGTCGAGGATTTCATCAGCCAGGGCCTGGTCACCGACTTCCCGCCGTTCCCGGTTGAGGCAGCCATCCTCGGCCTGGTCTGCGCCACCGTCGTCGGCGCCCTCGCCGGGCTGATCCCCGCGCTCGTCGCGGTGCGCGTCAAGGTGATCGACGCCATCCGCTATTAGCAGCAAAACGGATGCCGCGGCCAGGCTTTCGCGGACCAGTCACGCGGGCCGTAGGCGTGGGGCCGAGGGAATGTCACCGGTGCTTGGTAGCGTTATTTCATGGCTACGAGCACTAAGTCGACCGGGCGTGCCCGCACCCCCGCAGCGAAGGGCGCTCCGGCGCGCAAACCCGCAACGCGGGGAGCCGGCGGCACGGCCGCGCAGAAGACGGTCAAGTTCACCGCCGTCGAGGTGAAACCAAGCCTCGGAGCCCGCGCCTGGATGGGCCTGGCCCACCTGACCGGCGGCGCAGCGCGTGCCCTCGGCCCCGAAAAACTCTCCAAAGACGAACGCCGTGACGGTCTGCCGTTCTTTCTCGTTCTGCTCGCCATCTCCGGCGCCATCGTCGAATGGTTCCTGATCAATAACTTCGTCGCTCAGCAGCTCGACGCCTACACCTTCGGCGGATTGTTCGGCCGGGTCGCCTTTGCCCTCCCGGTCATCCTTCTACTGTTCTCCGTCTGGCTGTTTCGCAAACCGAGTTCGGTGCACGACAACGGTCGCATCGGCATCGGGCTGAGCCTGCTGCTCGTCACCATCTCCGGGCTCTGCCATATCTTCGGCGTGCAACCCGAGCCGCAGGACGGCATGCCGGCCCTCGCCCTGGCCGGCGGCGTGATCGGCTGGATGATTGCCGCCCCGCTGATCCTGCTCAGCACCTCGATCGGTGCCACCATCGTCGTCATCCTGCTGTTGCTGCTGAGCCTGTTCATCATCACCAAGACGCCGCCGAATCGCATCGGTCAGCGCTCCCGCGAGCTCTACGACTGGCTGTTCGGCGCGCAACTGACCGACGACGAAGAACGCGCGGCCGCCAGCAAGGTCGCCAAATCGGGCAAGACCGTTCAGGTCGAACTCGACGGCGTCGACGAAGACGGCCCGGAGGGCGCGCTGCCCTGGTGGCGCCGCAACAACAGCAAGCGGGAGGAAGACCCCGACTTCGGCAGTGCACTCTCGACCGAAAAACGAGGTGCCGACGCCAAGGCGGCGGACACCGCCGACCCGATGAGCGTGCTGCTCGGCGGCAACCAGTCCCGCGGCGGTTTTGACAGCGCGATCGAACCCGAAGTCACCGACCACACCGCCCCGCCGGAACGCGACCATTACGGCACCGAGGTGCTCGAAGACCTGCGCAAGGCCGAGCTCGCCGTCAAACGGTTCACCGGAGAGGTCGACCTCGGCGCGGGTCCGTCCACCGGCCTGCACTCTGACGACCCGGCCGGCCACACCGAGGTCCTTCCCGGCTTCGACGACGTCTTTCCCGAACTGAGTCAGGCAGTGGATGCCGACGGCGCGACTCTGCCGCCTCTCGCCTCCACAGATCCCCACCCTGCCATTCCGTATCTCGTGCCGGCAGCATCCACTCTCACCGCCGGCCCGCCGGCCAAGGCCCGCTCGGCCGCCAACGACGACGTGGTCAAGTCGATCACCGAAGTACTACGTCAGTTCCAGGTCGACGCGAAGGTCACCGGGTTCTCGCGTGGCCCCACGGTCACCCAGTACGAGATCGAACTCGGCCCGGGTGTCAAGGTCGAGCGGGTGACCGCCCTGAGCAAGAACCTCTCCTACGCGGTCGCCTCGAACGAGGTGCGCATTTTGTCGCCGATTCCCGGCAAGAGCGCCATCGGCATCGAGATTCCCAACACCGACCGTGAAATCGTCACCCTCGGCGACGTTCTGCGCTCGAGTACCGCCACCAACGCCACGCACCCGATGACCATCGGCGTCGGTAAAGACGTCGGCGGTGGCTTCGTCATCGCCAACCTCGCGAAAATGCCCCACCTGCTCGTGGCCGGTTCCACCGGTTCGGGAAAGTCGAGCTTCGTCAACTCCATGATCACAAGCCTGCTGATGCGGGCCAAGCCGAGCGACGTGCGCATGGTGCTGATCGACCCGAAACGGGTCGAGCTCGCTGCCTACGCCGGCGTGCCCCACCTGATCACGCCCATCATCACGAACCCGAAGAAAGCGGCCGAAGCGCTGCAATGGGTCGTGAAAGAGATGGACATGCGTTACGACGACCTCGCCAGCTTTGGCTTTCGCCACATCGACGACTTCAACAAGGCCGTCAATAACGAGGAAATCGTGCTGCCGGTCGGCAGTGAACGCAAGCTCAAGCCGTACCCGTACCTGCTGGTCGTCGTCGATGAGCTGGCCGACCTCATGATGGTCGCCCCGCGCGACGTCGAAGACTCGATCGTGCGTATCACCCAGCTCGCCCGCGCCTCCGGTATCCACCTCGTGCTCGCCACGCAGCGTCCAAGCGTCGACGTCGTCACCGGGCTGATCAAGGCCAACGTGCCCTCCCGGCTCGCCTTCGCCGTGACGAGCGTCACCGACTCCCGAGTCATCCTCGACCAGCCGGGTGCCGATAAGCTCATCGGTCAGGGGGACGCGCTGTTCCTGCCAATGGGCGCGTCCAAGGCCGTGCGCGTGCAGGGCGCCTGGGTGACCGAAGACGAGATCGAAAAAGTCGTCAAGCACGTCACCATGCAGGCCAGGCCCGACTATCGGCCCGATGTCTCCATGGTCGCCCCGCGTAAAGAGATCGACTCCGACATCGGCGACGACCTCGAAGTGCTGCTCGCCGCCGCAGAACTCGTCGTCTCCACCCAGTTTGGGTCCACGTCCATGCTGCAGCGCAAACTGCGGGTCGGCTTCGCCAAGGCCGGCCGCCTGATGGACCTGCTCGAGTCCCGCGAAATCGTCGGCCCCTCCGAGGGCTCCAAGGCCCGCGACGTGCTCGTCAACGCCGAACAGTTGCCGAGCGTGCTCGCCCGCCTGCGCGGCTCCGACGACGAACAGCACGCCCTCAAGGCTCAATCCGACGATTCCCGTGCAGCCGCGGCACCCGACCCGCGCTACGCCGACGACCCGGTGGAGAAAATGTCGCAGGGGTATCCTGAGGTCGACGGCACCGAGGACGACGAGGATGCCTGGAAACTAACGGGCAGGGACTGAACCATGGCATCACCGCAAGCATCCGTCGCCCGCCCGAGCAACTGGAACCTGCCCAACCTGATCACGGTCGTACGCATCCTGCTCGCCCCCGTCTTCATTTGGATGCTGCTGGCCGACAACGGCGCCCACGACGCACTGCGCTGGGCCGCCGCCGTGCTGTTCATCATCGCGATCGCCACCGATGGAATCGACGGCATGATCGCCCGCCGCCACAACCTCGTCACCGACCTCGGCAAGATCCTCGACCCGATCGCCGACAAGATCCTCACCGGCGGCGCCCTGGTCTGCCTCTCCATCCTCGACGAGTTGCCCTGGTGGGTGACCATCGTCATCCTGGTGCGCGAAATCGGCATCACCGTGTTCCGATTCGTCATGCTACGCGACCGGGTCATCCCGGCCAGCCGCGGCGGCAAGCTCAAAACCGTGTCCCAGTCGGTGTCGATCTCGCTCGCGCTGCTGCCGTTCTGGCTCGTTTTCGGCGAGTGGGTGCACTGGCTCAACACGGCTACCATGACCATCACCCTGATCCTCACCGTGGTGTCCGGCCTCGACTACCTGCTCTCGGCCTGGCGCTTGCGCAAGCACGACGATGCCTGACCCGGCCGACTCGATCGACCTCCCCGACGTCAGCCTTCGCGCCCGCACCGCTTCAGGCGATCTGCAAGCGGATGCAACGGCCGATTTGATCGCGCAACTCACCATTCGGCACCTCACCATTGCGGTCGCCGAGTCACTGACCGGCGGGCTGCTCGTGGCCGAACTCGTGCGCATCCCTGGGGCATCCGTTGTGGTGCGCGGGGGAGTCGTCGCCTATGACTCGGACCTCAAACGGAGCCTGCTTCAGGTGGACAGCAGCGTGCTCAACGTTCATGGCCCCGTGCACGCCGACGTCGCCAAGCAGATGGCCGTCGGTGTACGCACACTCCTCGCCGTCAATGATGTGCGCGCCGACGTCGGGGTGTCCACGACGGGCGTGGCCGGACCGGGCCCCGATGGTGGCCACCCGGCCGGAACCGTCTACATCGGGCTCTCCAAAGGCACCGGATCCTGGGCGGTGCCCCTGCAACTCGATGGAGACCGAGCCGAAATTCGCACCGAAACGGTGCGCCAGGCCATCCTTGCTGTGCGTGCGCTGATAGCGCGCGGTGACGCGGAATAGTTCTTGTTACGGGCTGGTTACATCGAAGGAATACATAAGCAAAGTCCAACGTATTTCGGTTAGTGTCAGCTTGTCAGAGGAATGACGTAGTGTAAGCACCAACTGGAACTTCAGTAGTTTGGGCTCGAGTTATTAAGGTATAGAAGGAGGTTCCGATGATTCTTGTTCGTCAGGAAATCGGCGATGTGCTCAGGGACTTCCGCCTGCAAAAGGGGCGTACCCTGCGTCAGGTCGCAAGCAAAGCCAGCGTCGCGCTCGGCTACCTCAGCGAGGTAGAACGTGGACAGAAAGAAGCCTCCTCGGAGATTCTCGCTTCCGTGGCCGATGCGCTGGAAACCCCGATTTCGGTCATCATGCGTGAAGTTGGTGACCGTCTCGCCGTCATCGAGGGAATGGATCAGTTCCCCGACACGGTACCCGACGACCTCGTCACCACGTTCGATTCCGGGCTGATGTCGTTAGACAGCGGCGCGCGCTAGTCGCCCCACCGATTCAAAACAATAAGGCCACCGTCGACACCTTGTGTCGGCGGTGGTTGTCTTTCAGGAGTGTGTGTGTTCAGATTCGGGTGGAGGCAGCGCCGTGCGATTGAGTGAATTTCGCACCGCGCTGAAGGAAGAATTCGGCGACGGTTACGGCCGAGTGCTCACCCGTGACCTCGTGCTCACCCCGCTCGGCGGACGCACTGCCGATCAGGCACTCGCAGCCGGCGTCCCGGCCCGTGACGTGTGGCTGGCACTGTGCGCCGCGGTCGACGTGCCGCGCAGTCGTTGGTATGGCGCTGGCATCCCGGCCCCTCGCCTGTAACAGACTGGACTTCACCTTAGGCCTCTGATTCGACACGCCGTGCACAATATCCGGGAATGCTCGAATACCTGTTCGGCTTTGATAGGCTCCTCAACAGCAGACTTTCTGACAGGTTCTCCACTGTTCGATCGTGCTCCCGGCCAATGTCGGAGGTGCGGCGTACAGTCGAATTTGTCAGAGAAAGTCGGCGATTGCCTTGTCGAAACGGGCATCGGGGTCCTCTCGATGAGCGGGCCGACAGCCTATAGGCGCCACCAGGCACGTCCCGAAGCTCCGTTCAAAGCGAGCGACCGTGCAGAACCCAGGAGATGAAGACCATGGCATCACAAGCGAACCGCGAGAAGGCCCTCGAAACCGCCCTCGCGCAAATCGATCGTCAGTTTGGCAAGGGCTCGGTCATGCGCCTCGGCAGCGACGAGCGTGCCCCCGTTGAAACCATTTCTACTGGGTCGATCGCGCTAGACGTCGCGCTCGGCGTAGGTGGACTGCCGCGTGGCCGCATCGTGGAGATCTACGGTCCGGAATCCTCGGGTAAGACCACGCTCACCCTGCACGCCATCGCGAATGCGCAGAAGAACGGTGGCATCGCCGCGTTCATCGACGCGGAGCACGCCCTCGATCCGGAATACGCCAAGAAGCTCGGCGTCGACATCGATGCCCTGCTGGTCTCGCAGCCCGACACGGGCGAGCAAGCCCTCGAAATTGCTGACATGCTCGTGCGAAGTGGGTCCATCGACCTCATCGTTGTCGACTCGGTTGCTGCCCTCGTGCCGCGTGCTGAGATCGAGGGCGAGATGGGTGATTCCCACGTGGGCCTACAGGCCCGGCTCATGTCGCAGGCGCTCCGCAAGCTCACCGGTGGTTTGAGCCAGACCAACACCACCATGATCTTCATTAACCAGCTGCGCGAAAAGATCGGCGTCTTCTTCGGTAGCCCCGAGACCACGTCGGGCGGTAAGGCACTCAAGTTCTACGCGTCGGTGCGCCTTGACATTCGCCGCATTGAGACCCTCAAAGACGGAACCGAAGCCATCGGTAACCGCACCCGGGTCAAGGTCGTCAAGAACAAGATGGCACCGCCCTTCAAGCAGGCTGAGTTCGACATCATCTATGGCATCGGAATCTCGCGCGAGGGCAGCCTGATCGACTTCGGAGTCGACCAGGGCATCGTTAAGAAGTCCGGTGCCTGGTACACCTACGACGGCGACCAGCTCGGTCAGGGTAAAGAGAACTCGCGCAACTTCCTGCTCAAGCACCCCGAGATGGCCAACGAGATCGAGAGCAAGATTCTGATCAAGCTCGGCATCGGCCCGGAGGGCATCGCGGCCAAGGCCGCCGAGAAGGCCGCAGCGGCGATTGTCGCTGAGGCCGAAGCGAAGGCTAAGGCAGAAGCGGATGCCGCGGCGGTACTCGATGGTGGTCCGGTCGCCATCAAGGTACCGGCAGCGCGCAAGAGCGCCTAACCGAGACCACCGCACGACAACGAAAGGCAGGTCACGGGAATGGTTCACTTCGAACCCAAGAATGACGCAGCACCACAAGCAGACGCCGGCTTGGCTCCCGTGACCTACCTGCCCGGTGCGGCTCCGGGAATGAAGCGCCGCTCGCCGCTGCAGGCAGCGGCCAGCGAACCCGACGCTGAGATCGACGACGTCGACGCTGACGCTGACGCTGACGCCGAAACCGATGCAGACGCCGACGCGCTCGACCAGCGTGAGCGGGCCGAGAAGGTGCTGTTGCACCGGTTGCGTGGCCGTTCCCTGTCCACCGTCGAGGCCCTGCTTGTCTTGAACGGCACCGGGGTAGACTCCGGCGAGGCGAGTGAGGTCATCGAGAAGTTCATTCAGCTGCAGTACCTCGATGAGGCCAAGCTCGCCGATCAGATCATTCACAGCCACAACGTGCGCAAGGGGCTCGGTCGCACCGGTGTTGAGGCTGAAATGCGGCGGCGCAAGCTCGATCCGAGCGTCATGATGGACAAGCTCGAAGAGCTTCCCGACGACGAAGCTGAACGTGCCATCGACCTGGCCACCAAGCGCATGGGTCAGATGGAACGTTTCGACGACCAGACCATCGACCGTCGACTCACCGGTTTTCTCATGCGCAAGGGCTATAGCTCGGCCGCCGTACGATTGGCGGTCAAAGCCGCAATGGACAGCCGCGGTGGCGGCTCGCGTGTGCGCTTCCGCTAATGCTGCCGCCCGTTATTTCTGACCGCGCGTCGCACACGGCTCGCACACCGAATTGCTCGCGTAAACTATACCCACTATGAGTATCGTCGCCCCCGCACTTGCCCGCCGAACCGTGATCACCCCCTCGGTAGCCGCGATCGACGCCTCGGGGCGTGCGCGCACCTATGAGGTGCGCACCTTCGGCTGTCAGATGAACGTGCACGACTCCGAACGCTTGAGCGGCTCTCTCGAAGCCGCCGGCTACGTCTCGGCGAACGGCGGTGAGGCCGACATCGTCGTGATCAACACCTGCGCCGTACGAGAGAACGCCGACAATAAGCTCTATGGCAACCTCGGCTACCTCGCCTCGGTCAAGCGCAAGCATGAGGGCATGCAAATTGCCGTCGGCGGGTGCCTCGCGCAAAAGGATAAGAACACCATCCTCGAGAAGGCGCCCTGGGTGGACGTCGTCTTCGGAACGCACAACATGGGCTCTCTTCCGAGCTTGCTCGAGCGGGCCCGCCATAACGGTGAGGCGCAGCTCGAGATTCTCGAGTCGCTCGAAACCTTCCCGTCCACCCTGCCGACCAAACGTGACTCCAGCTACAGCGGCTGGGTCTCCATTTCGGTTGGCTGCAACAACACCTGCACTTTCTGCATCGTGCCCGCCCTGCGCGGCAAAGAGAAAGACCGCCGTCCGGGCGAGATCCTCGCCGAGATTCAGGCCCTCGTCGAAGACGGCGCCATCGAGGTCACCCTGCTCGGGCAGAACGTCAACTCCTACGGCGTTGAATTCGGCGACCGCCTCGCCTTCGGTAAGCTGCTGCGCGCGGCCGGCAAGATCGACGGGCTGGAGCGCATCCGCTTCACCAGCCCGCATCCAGCCGCGTTCACCGATGATGTCATCGACGCCATGGCGGAGACGCCCTCTGTCATGCCCCAGCTGCACATGCCCCTGCAGTCCGGGTCCGACCGGATCCTCAAGTCAATGCGCCGCTCCTACCGCTCGGCGAAGTTCCTCGGCATCCTCGACCGCGTGCGTGCACAGATGCCACACGCCGCCATCAGCACCGACATCATCGTCGGCTTTCCCGGCGAAACCGAGGAAGACTTTCAAGAGACCCTACGGGTCGTTGAACAGGCTCGCTTTGCCACTGCGTTCACCTTTCAGTACTCGATTCGTCCGGGTACCCCGGCCGCGACGATGGCCGACCAGGTTCCCAAGGCCATCGTGCAAGACCGCTACGAGCGTCTCGCCGCCCTGCAGGAACGTATCTCCCTCGAAGAAAACCAGGCCGTCATCGGTCGCGAGGTTGAACTGCTCGTCGCCAACGGCGGTCGCAAGGACAGCGACACCCACCGCCTGAGTGGGCGCGCCCCCGACAGCCGGCTCGTGCACTTCGACGTACCGGCCGGTTCGCCACGGCCGCGTCCCGGCGACGTGGTTACGGTCGTCGTCACCCAGGCCGCACCGTTCCACCTGATCGCTGACTCGACCACCGACGCGCCCCTGCGCATCCGTTCCACCCGTGCCGGGGATGCCTGGGACCGCCTTGAAGCCGAATCCTGCGGCGTTCCGTCACACGGTGGAGCAGCTGGCGGTACTGGTCCGGTCTCGCTTGGCCTGCCGACCATCGGTCTGCGAGTCGAAAGCGGCTCGAGCACCATCCCCATCTACAACGTGAACGACGACGAGCGTTAGGAACGGTGTCGCCTGAGAAACCGGTGCCAGCCGAACCATTGGGGTCAGCTGCCTTGCCGGTGCTGATCGCGATCGTCGGATCGACCGGCACCGGTAAGTCGGAGTTGTCCCTTGATCTGGCCGAACGGCTGATCGAGCGCGGCCAGCCGGCCGAAATCGTCAACGCCGATGCCATGCAGCTCTATCGCGGCATGGATATCGGCACGGCAAAACTCACCCTCGCGGAACGCCGCGGTATTCCGCACCACCTGCTCGATGTGCTCGAGGTGACCGCCGAGGCCACCGTGAGCAATTACCAAACGGATGCCCGTGCAGCGATCACCGAGATCATCGCGCGTGGCGCCGTGCCGATCCTGGTCGGCGGCTCGGGATTGTATGTCTCCTCGGTCGTGTTCGACTTTCGGTTTCCCGGCACTGATCCGGAGCTGCGCGCCCGGCTCGAAGCTGAGTTGATCGACATTGGACCCGGCCTGATGTACGCCCGGCTGCAGGCCGTCGACCCGCAGGCTGCACAGAGCATCGGCCCGAGCAACGGCCGGCGCTTGGTGCGGGCGCTAGAAATCGTTGAGCTGACCGGTGCCCCGCACCTGGCCGCCCTGCCGGACGAGCCAGTTTACTGGCGCGCCAGCGTCTTGCTTGGCCTCCGCACCGCGCGCGAACAACTGACCCCTCGGCTCGACGCCCGAGTAGAGCGGATGTGGGCGGCCGGCATCGTCGACGAAGCACGCGGGCTGCTCGCGGGCGGCATCGAAGACGGCGTGACGGCGAGCCGTGCGATCGGCTACGCCCAGGCCCTCGGTCAGGTGCACGGAACGCTCGGCCAGGCCGAGGCGATCGAGGCAACCCAACAACTCACTCGGCGCTATGCCCGCCGCCAGGTGAGCTGGTTCAAGCGCTACGCCCACACCCACTGGATCGAATCCGACGCGGCCGACCGGGTCGATGACGCGCTCGCGCACGTCGACCGCGCCGTGGCCGCAGAGTACGCAGCGACCGCCCCGTAAACTGGCAGCATGGGCATCACTCTGAACTTCACCAAGGGCCACGGCACGGGGAACGACTTCGTGCTGTTCGCTGATCCAGACGGAAAACTGGAACTGACCCCGGCACAGATTCGTGCCGTGTGCGACCGCAAGTTCGGAGTCGGTGCCGACGGCATTATCCGTGCCGTGCGCAGCCAGAACCTGCCCGACGGTGCTGCCGCCCTCGCCGAAGACGACGCGGCCGAGTGGTTCATGGACTACTGGAATGCCGACGGCACCGTCTCGGAAATGTGCGGAAACGGCATCCGCGTCTACGCCAAATTCCTGATCGAAAACAACCTTGCCGAGCTGTTACCCGGTGACACCCTCATTATCGGCACCCGCGGCGGCGTGCGCGACGTGCAGCGCAACGCCTCCGGTTTTCAGGTCGACCTCGGTCGGTGGAAGCTTGACGGCACCGAGCCGCTCGTGCGCACCAAGAACCTGCCCGTGGCCCGTCCGGGCCTCGGCATCAACGTCGGCAACCCGCACACGGTCGTCGCACTCGCCGACGACGACGAGCTGGATGCCGCTGACCTCACCTTCATTCCGCAGCTCGACCCCGAACCAGTCGGCGGCGTCAACATCGAATTTGTGGTGCCGAACGACCCGCTCGTCGTCAACGGCGTTGGGCGGTTCCGCATGCGCGTGCACGAGCGTGGCAGCGGGGAGACACTGTCGTGCGGCACCGGAGCGGTCGCGGCGGCCCTGGCTACCCGGCACTGGGCCGGGAAAGCGGCACCGCATCAGTGGCGGGTCGAGGTTCCCGGCGGCGTGCTCGGGGTACGGATGTTCCCGGCCGAGGATGGCGAGCACGTGTCGCTGTCCGGGCCGGCGGAGCTGGTGTTCGACGGGGTTCTGAACCTAGGCTGACGCCGGTTTCTGGAGGTGGGGCCGGGCCGGCGGGTCATCCGCTCCTCGCTCAAACATTCGGACCTTCTGGGAGGTCTCCGCGAAAAGCGTGCGGAAACCTCCCAAAAGACCCGAAAACTCGCAACCCCGCGGAAACCCCCGCCGCCCCGGCCGGTTGACCGGAATTTGGGGACTAAGAGCGGTGCACCTGGAGTACTCGGAAGCCCTTGCTGATGGCCTCGCGGGTGGTCTCAAAGGTGTCGGGGAGTTCGGCAGCGAGCCAACGCTGGAGTGAGTCAGAGCCGAGGTTTCGCTGGATGACGAGCCAGGCATCCGCTTCGGATTCGAGGCGGGGCAGCCAGGTCTGCATGAGGCCGTGCAGCTCGTCCTTGCCGACGCGGATGGGCGGATTCGACCAAATGGTGCGAAAGCTGATGTCTGCGGGCACGTCGGCGGCGAGCACGGCCTTGACGTTGGTCAGGCCGAGGGTCGCGGCGTTGGTGCGCACGAGGTCGAGTGCGCGCTCGTTCACGTCCACGGCCCACACGGTGGACTCGGGGGAGGCCAGGGCGAGATGCAGCGCGATCGGACCCCAGCCGCAGCCGAGGTCGAGAAAATGACCGGTCAGGGGCGGCTCGGGGGCGTATTTCAGCAGTACCTCGGTGCCGGTGTCGATGTGGGCGGGGCTGAACACCGAGTTGGCGGTCGTGAGTTCATGATCCTGCCCGTGCAACTGCACTGTGATCTGTCGGGTTTTCAGTACGGTGCCGGGCGCCGGAGAAAAATAGTGGTCGGACGACATAGGAGGAACCTTTCAACTTCGTTGAACTAAGGTTAATGGGATGAATGATCCAACGGCGCCCCGCGGCAACGACGCAGTAGAAAACGAGCCCGTAGAACCGGCACTTGACGCCGATGATGTCGTGGCGCGCGTGTTGGCCAGCGCCGACAGTAAGGCTGCCGGCTATTCCCTGTTCCGTAGCGGATCGGCTCAGGCCCTGCAAACGCAGGCCTCCGGTGAATATGACGGCAGCGACCACGACGGTGACCAGTCCGAACGAGCCGACCGCAACGCCCTGCGTCGCGTCGGCGGCCTCTCCACCGAGCTTGAAGACGTCACCGAGGTGGAATACCGCCAGCTGCGCCTCGAAAACGTGGTCCTGGTGGGCGTCTACACGCACGGCACCGTCGACGACGCCGAAAACTCTATGCGGGAACTGGCCGCCCTGGCCGAGACCGCCGGCGCAACCGTGCTCGACGGTTTGCTACAGCGTCGGGCCACCCCCGACCCCAGCACCTACCTGGGCAAGGGCAAGGCCCAGGAAGTCGCCGACATCGTCAAGGCGCTCGGCGCCGACACCGTCATCGCCGACACCGAACTCGCTCCCAGCCAGCGGCGTGCCCTCGAAGACGTGGTCAAGGTCAAGGTCATCGACCGCACCGCCGTGATCCTTGATATTTTCAGCCAGCACGCCAAAAGCCGGGAGGGTAAAGCGCAGGTCGAACTGGCTCAGATGGCCTACATGCTGCCGCGCCTGCGTGGCTGGGGTGACTCGATGTCTCGCCAGGCCGGTGGCCAGGTCGGTGGCACCGGGGCCGGCATGGGCTCGCGTGGTCCCGGTGAGACCAAGATCGAACTCGACCGTCGCCGCATTCACACCCGGATGTCCAAGCTGCGCAAGCAGATGGTTGAGATGAAACCCGCTCGCGAGGCCAAACGCGCCAACCGCAAGCGCAACTCCGTTCCCTCGGTCGCAATCGTCGGTTACACGAACGCTGGCAAGTCCAGCTTGCTGAACCGCATCACCAAGGCCGGAGTGCTCGTGGAGAACTCCCTCTTCGCGACCCTCGATGCCACCGTGCGAAAGTCGACGACCGCCGACGGCCGCCTGTACACCCTCACCGACACGGTCGGCTTCGTGCGCAACCTGCCGCACCAACTGGTTGAGGCGTTTCGTTCGACCCTGGAAGAAGTTGCCGATGCCGACGTCATCGTGCACGTGGTGGACGGCTCCCACCCCGACCCGGTCGCGCAACTGGCGACCGTGCGCGATGTTATCTCCGAGGTCGGCGCCCGCGACATACCCGAACTGGTCGTCTTCAATAAGAGCGACCTGATCAGCGACGATGACCGGCTTGTGCTGCGCGGCCTCGAGCCGAAGGCGACGTTCGTCTCGGCCCGAACCGGTGAGGGTATCGAAACCGTGCTTACCGCGGTGGCGCTGTTGCTGCCGACGCCGCAGATCGAACTCGACCTGCTCATTCCCTACGATCGAGGCGACCTCATCGCCGTGCTGCACGATCAGGGCCGCATCGAGGCGACCGAGTACGTGGAAGCCGGTACTCACGTGACGGCGTTCGTCACCCCCGAGATCGAGCCCCAGTTCGCCCCGTTCGTGATTCTGTCCGCGCTCTCCGCGTAGCTTTTCGCTTCAAGTAGGGTGGACGCACGAGGAAACGATCTATTCCGCGGTTCCTTGTCTTCCTCGTCGTAGTAGTTGCATCGAGTTCCGCTCTCATGCTCGTCGTTCCGGCCAGTCTTGTTGCGCGTAGCCGTCGGGGTCGAGGGTTCGGCTGAGGCGTTTCCAGTGGCGGCCGGGCCCGCGAGCGGGGCGTCACCCTGACCGATACGTCCTGCGGTTAGTGGGCCGTGTCAAATCGGTCAGATGCTCAACCGACGCAGCCGGGTGAGCCGACGGAGACCGTCGTTGGGTGAAAGACTTCGTGCCGGGTTGACGGCGCTTTCGAGGCGGTTGCGCACCGACGCCACGATTAGATGCATCCCGATCGCGACCAAGCCGTCTTCGCCCGATCCGACCGGGTGCGGGGCGATGTGGATGTGCCGGCCGACGACGTTGACCGAAATTCGGCGCCGACGGGATCCAGCCCCTACCGTGACCGCACCCTTTAGCCGGTACACCCCATCGGGCGGGTGCTCAAGAAGATCCACCAGCCGACCGGCGTCCACCGGCGCAAGGGCCGTCACCGTCACGGCGTCGGCATGCGGGTGGGGGTGTAGGTCACGAACCGGGCCAGAGCCGAGCAGCGCGGCGAACGATAGCTCGCCATCTGGAGCCGGTTCGAGCGCCGCGTCGAACACTAGCGCGGGGTCGAGGCGCCCCTGGGCCGTGCTGATAATGCAAGCCCAGGGATTGCGCTGCCGAATCCGATTAACGATGCGCGCCACCGCAGCTTCTCGTTCCGGCGGCGGGATACGGTCGGTCTTGTTGATCACAATGAGAGATGCCGCGGAATACCGCGCCAGCGCCAGGACACCGGTGTCGATGGTCTTGAAGTGTTCTACGGCGTCTACGATATCCACTAGCCCGCCGGACAGTACGTTGGCAACTCCGCTGTAGCGGATGAGGCGGGCAAGAGCGGACGGCTCGGCCACGCCACTGGCCTCGACGATCACGGCGTCCAGTCGCAGCCGTGGCTGGGTGAGCGCGTCGAGGGCGGCATCAAGGCCGCCCGCGTCGGGCAGGCAGCACACGCATCCGCCACAGATGCCCGCCACCTCATCGATTTGGCCGATCGCCAAGCCAGCGTCGACGTTGAGGACGCCAAAGTCGTTGATGACGACGCCCAGACGCGCGTCCGGGGCGCGCAGTAAGTGATTGAGCACCGTGGTTTTGCCGGCGCCGAGGTGGCCCGTCAGAGCGATCACCGGAACTTGCCGCACAGCGGATGCCTCTCCTTCATTCGGTCGCGCCGCTGGCGGTCCAGCCGGCCCTGCCTACCGCTTATTAGGATGGGCCTGGATGGGTTTGCCGACGCCGAGGACGGCGTCTTGCAGCAGGAGGGGTACGTCGTTGGCTGGCATTTCGCCGGGCAACGGTCCGCCGCCGCGAATCCACCCGAGGAGCGCGTCCAGGATTGCGGGCCGGTCCACGCCACCCAACCATACGGATGGTCCGGTCGTGCCGGTGACTCCATCGCGGCGGGCAACAGCGGCGACTGCCCCATTGGCGCAGGCGCCCAAGCAGGGTGCGGACACGAGCACGGCGCCGCGACCGCTCACGATCGTGGTGCGCACTCTGTCGGTGCCGGTCTGGTCATCGGCCAGCCGGTGCAGAGCCTCGCAGCGGTGTCCGGTGCAGAGAGCGACGAGTGGGCCGCTCGCGCCGGGAACGATCGAGGTGTGAGTGTGGGGGCTGGTCATAGTTGTCTCCCTTGCGGTGTGTTGCGGTGTGTTGCGAATGGGGCGGTGCCGTTTCAGTCGTCATCCTGGTTGAGGTCCCAGGCCGGGAACGGGTCGGTCAGGCTCCGCCACTCCATGGGACCGCCGATGAACTCGCGATCGTCGAGCAAGCAAGCGTCAAGGTTCGCGGTGAGTCGGGCGCCGTCAAGGTTTCGGCCAAAGAAGGCGATTTCCTGACCCCATGGCGACTCGGGGTCGTGGCTGCCCATGCTGGTCGGCTCGAATGCGATGGTGGGACCGGCGCTGTTCCACGACCCGACGACGTGCGGGCGCGATGCCAGTCTGAACAATCCACGGGAGCGGAGGATCTCGCCGGACTCGGTGGACGTGTCGCTGAGGAAGCTGGCGAGGCGGCCCGGGTGAAAGGGGCGGGGATCCCGGTAGACGACGCAACCGAGACCGGTGCGGCCCGAAGCTAACAGCCCCTCGCCGTTCAGCTGTCGGATCCAGCCGGGGCTCTGCTGCAGCCAAGTGAGCATGTCCACCCGGGGTGGCAACCACGCACTGACCGAGCTGTGCCCGTGACGGGCGAAGATCACCTGGCAGGACGGGTTGAGCAGTCTCACGAAGTCGCGCAGGTCCGCGCACTCGGCGGCGGTGGAGAGATCGGTCTTGTTGATCACCACCACGCTGGCCCACTCGATCTGTTGCACGAGGGCATCGGCCACCGTGCGGTCGTGCTCACCGTGGGTGGCGCAGGGCTGCGGTGGCTCGGGTGCGAGTTTATCGCTGCGTATGTCCCGCCAGAAGGTGGACGCATCGAGCACGCTGACGAAATTTCCCAGGCGGATGGCGCCGGCTTCCGAGTGCAGAACTAGGTCACCGCCGGCGGCCATGACCGCGACGGCCACCTCGAGCGGCACGGCGGATGGGTGGATCTCCAGCATGACCTCGCTCCGAGTGCCGGTGCCCGCGATGGCCCCACTGACGGCGGCCCGATCGGCACCGTCCAGACTGATGCTGGTTCGGCCGCTCGCGCGAGCGATGGAGGACTTGCCGGCGCCGGCGAGGCCGCTCACGAGGTTCAGGGTGAGGAATGAAGGCGATGTCATGCCTGCTACTCTAATTGATATGTATTCTCAATAAGGAAGAAATGGTCATGAAGGTACGCAATTCGCTCAAGAAGCTCCCTGGCGCCCAAATCGTGCACCGGCGCGGTCGGGTGTTCGTGAGCGACAAGAAGATCCCCGCGCCTGAAAGCCCCACACGGCTGGTCCTGCCCGTAACCGACCGGCCACCGACTCCGTAGACGCGGTCGACCTGTCAACCGGTGAGACCGCCGCCTCGACCAAGCCGCCGGAGCACCCGGTGAGATCGCAGTCATCACCGACAACTGCACCGCTGCGGGATGCCGTCATGCTGCCAGGTGCTGGTCCAGCAAACCCCATCCGCGCATGAAGCCGCGACAAGCGTGACAATACGGCACCACTCGAGTCTTCCCTGCCGCCTGCGGAACATGCCCAACCCGGGAACGAATACATCGTCGATCGCTCATGTATCTGGTTGGCTGGATCTACTAGCAGTTGCCTAGACGGATCCACAAGGAGAACAGCATGCCCCTCACCGACACCCATGCAGAGCACGCGGTCGCGGACCACCAACACGGCGACAACTGCGGCCACCAAGCCATCAGTCACGACGACCACACGGACTACGTGCATGGCACGCACCACCACGCTTTGCACAGCGACCACTACGACGAGCACTAGCTAGACGGCGTCCTTCCCGGCTACGGCTCGTCCAACGGTTTATTGCATTTCATTGGTTGTGAGACGGTGGCATGTGTTGAATCTCGGCTGTGGGCAAGCTCCCTGTCTGCGCGACGCCGCTGACCTCCGCCTTAGAAAGTGTAACTATGGTTACACTAAAATTATGGATCTGACCTCTCCGCCGCCCGAAACGCACCCGTGGGTGTTGTTGAGCTATCACCTGCCCCGTGAACCGTCGGCGCCCAGAATCGCGCTCTGGAGGAGGTTCAAAGTCCTAGGCGTCGTCAGGTTGCAGACCAATCTCGTAGCCCTTCCCGCCGAGGCCAAAACTCGTGAACAGCTGGAGTGGCTCGCCGAACAGGTAGTGCACAACGGCGGCGAGGCGGGCGTGTGGCTGGCAACGGCCGGGTCTCAACGTCAAGAACAGGACCTGGTCGCGTCCATGACGGCAGACCGGGTCGCGGAATACCGCACCCTCGCGGAGGCTGTGGTTCAGGCCCAGCCCCTGATCGGCACCGCCCGGACCACAGCGATCAAGAAGTTGCGCCGCGAGTGGCGGGACATCAGCCGGCGGGACTATTTTCCCCCGCCGGCCAAAGAGGTAATCTCCCGTCTGTTGGACGAGATGGCCCGGTCCGCCCTGGACGGCGCTGTCGGAGCTGGCGACATTGTCGGCGTTGCAACCCACGCAGCCGGCGCGCCATCATGAAGTGGGCAACGCGCGAACATATGCATATCGACCGGGCTGCATGCGCCTGGCTGGTAACGCGATTCATCGATGCGAATGCCCAGTTCATCTTTGTCGCCGATCCGACCCACGTTCCGAAAGGGGCGACGGCATTCGATATGCGCGGCGCCGAGTACTCCCACGTGGGGTCCAACTGCACGTTCGAAACGATCCTGCGCCGGCACGAACTGGCCGATCCCGTACTCTGGAAAATCGCCCAGATCGTGCATGAGGCCGACATCGAAGATGGACGCTTCGACGCGCCCGAGGCCCCCGGACTCGACGCCGTCCTGAGGGGACTCTCCCTGACGGGCACCGACGAACAGACCCTGGCCGTGAGTAAGCCGATATTCGACGGTCTGTATGAGTTCTACCGCCGCAGCCTGCTCCGCGGCCGCGAAGCCTCCTGACGATACGAGAACTGCACTGTGAAACCCAAGAAGGCCCGGCCAGTGTCCGCAACGGATGCCGCCGAGACCCGAGACCTGGTCCCGTTCCGGGACGCCCTGCGCGTCTGGTTCCTCGTCTCGCTCGAGACTTTCGGCGGGCCGGCCGGACAGATCGCCGTCATGCACCGCATCCTCGTCGAAGAGAAACGGTGGATCGGACACCGCCGCTTCCAGCACGCCATGAACTTCTGTGTCATGCTCCCCGGCCCCGAGGCGCAACAGCTTGCCATCTACATCGGCTGGTTGCTCAACGGCAAACGCGGCGGCCTGGTCGCCGGCACACTGTTCGTTTTGCCGGGCGTCGTCGCCCTCCTCGCCTTGTCCGCCATCTTCGTGGCCTACGGTGACGCACCCGTGGTCGCAGCGCTCTTGACCGGCATCGCCGCCGCGACACTAATCATCGTGGGACAGGCCATCGTCAAAGTCGGCCGACGGTGCCTCGTCCACCCCGCCTTGGTCGTGCTCGCCGTCGCCGGGTTCGCCGCCCTAGCCCTGTTCGCAGTTCCCTTCCCCGTCGTGATCCTCATCGCAGCCCTGACGGGCTGGCTCCTCACTCGATATGTGCCCGGCGTAGCGAAGAAGATCGACGGCAGCGGCGATGCACCCGACCGAATCCAACCCGTCATCGCCGATAACGCGCTCAACGCCGGGAAGCCCTCCGCCGTGAGCGCGGGCAAGATTCTGGCCGTGGGGCTGACACTGTGGATCCTGCCCATAATCGCCGTAGTACTTTTCACCGGCATCGGCTCGGTATTCACGCAGCAGGGCGTGTTCTTCTCCACCATGGCCTTGGTCACCTTCGGTGGCGCGTACGCCGTGCTGGCCTACGTCGCCCAGCAAGCGGTGGAGGTCTTCCACTGGCTCACGCCCGGGGAGATGGCGCGCGGACTCGGTCTGGCCGAGACCACACCCGGACCCCTGATCATGGTCGTCCAGTTCGTCGGCTTCGTCGGCGCGTACCGCAACCCCGGCGACCTCGACCCGTGGGTCGCGGCCATCATCGGAGCCCTCCTGACCACCTGGGTCACCTTCGTGCCCTGCTTCATTTTCATCTTCCTTGGCGCACCCCACATCGAACGGCTCCGCGGCAACCGCCAACTCTCCGGAGCGCTCACCGGCATCACTGCGGCGGTCGTCGGAGTCATCGCCAATCTCGCCGTCTTCTTCGCCTTCAACATCCTCTTCTCCGAAACGTTCCGCCTCGACTCCGGGCCGCTACAACTCCAGCTGCCTGTGCTGAGCTCGGTGAGCATCCTGCCGCTCGCCGTCGCCGTTGTCGCGGGAGTGCTCATGCTGAAACTCCGGTGGACCGCACTGCGCACCATCGGCGTGTGCGCCCTCCTCGGACTCGCCGCCGGACTACTCGAGCTGGCCACCGCATAGATATATTTCAGGACGCCCCGCGAGCGACATATAGCGAACACAGAATGCCGACACCAAACGGCAAAATCCACATGGTATGTCGATTCGACCGCGGTCTCAGTCTGCGTGAAAAATCGGCGACGTTCTCGCTCCTTGCCCGGACTTCATCACATCCAATCAGGGAGATCAACTTGCCGAGTGATCGTTTCGAGTCCGTCCGGACATGTCTGTAATGACGGACCCTTCAGACTTGGAGCAACACATGAACGCAGCAGACCCACTCGACGTGATGCTTGACCAATCATCACCGGGGACGGTGACGATCACGCCGAGTGTGCAGCGCGATCTTGAGGTAACGAATAGGGCAGCAACACGCGAAGTCGTGGCATTGACTCCCTCTCGTTGGACCACTCGTTTGGTCGTCGGATTCGGCCTTGCCCTGGCGCTGCCGGCGCTGCCACAGCCACCGGTGTTTTCGCGTGGCTGCCCTGGGCTGAGAATCCTGACATGGCCTACGCGTTTGTGCATGTCAGCGGTGAGAGGTGTGGCCGTTTCCGACGCCCAGGTCCAGTGCGCGGTTGTCGCGCCGTGAGCGCCCGTCAGAAGGGCGAAAAGCTGAAGTCCATCCTCGACCAGTGTGCTGGGGACGTGCTGCGTTACCTGCAACGCCGAGTGGGGCCCGACGATGCCGCCGATCTCCTCGGCGACACAATGGTCGTCGCCTGGCGCCGGGTGAACCTTCTTCCCGAAAACGCAGAGGTGCCCGGATGTGGATCTTCGGACTTGCCAGGGGAACCGTCCTGAACCATTCCCGCGGTGAACGACGTCGCCTCGCCCCGACGTAGAAGATTCGAACACGCGGAATATCGGCCTGTACCGCGCCGGCAGCCGACGAGGGCAGCGAAGTGCGGGGCGCTCTCTCGCAACTCAACCCCGCGCTTCGGGAAATCGTTCAGCTCGTCCATTGGGAAGGGTTCACCCTCGCTCAAGCTGCCCAGGTCGTCGGAATTCCCGCACCGACGGCGCGCGGGCGGTATGCACGTGCGAAGGACGAACCGCGAAAACTACGAATCCCGATAGGGGACGTTCTTTGTGCAGTTCTCTAGCTAGGCTAAAACGGCGACGTTAATGGCGTTGACCCACCCCGATTTTAGGGACGAGAAGACGATCGGTTGCTCAGCGCCCGCATGCGAATAGGCGTCGTAGCCGCCGGTCTCCGGCAGTACGGGAAGCGCCGAAATCGGTGACACCGTAGGGGACCAGTCACCCGCGCGGGCTTAACACCTATCCCGTCCGCTGGGCCAGCGGATAGATGCCGTCTGACCGCGCGGATGACACGAACTGTCATATTCGCATCGCTCGACGTTGGTGTTGTTACTGTCTAATCAATCGTTGCCGACGGAATTCATTCCCCGGCATGGAGCGACAGCCGAGCCCGGCATCCGCCCGCGAAGAACCGCCAGCCCGCTGGCGCGTCCGCGGCCACCCGGCCATCACCCGCTGTACTGCTTCTGCCGAATGAGGAACCATGACCACGACAGGAATTTCCGCGTGTAACGCCCGCCCGGCGTTCTCGTTCGAGGTGTACCCGCCCAAATCGGCGGCCGCAGCATCCGCTCTAATGAGCACCATCGACCACCTGGCCGCCGCCGGCCCCGAGTTCATCTCGGTCACCTACGGCGCCAACGGCTCCTCGCGCAACTCTTCTCTGGACGTGCTGCGCTACATCAAGGACCACACCGAAGCGGATGCGATGGCGCACCTCACCTGCGTCGGCTCCTCGCACGCAGGCGCAAGCCGCCTCATTCGGGAGTTCCTCGACGCCGGCATACGCAGCTTTCTGGCCATTCGCGGCGACGCACCGCAGGGTGCGGTCGAAGGCGACAACACTTTTCTCGGCGATCTGCACAGCGCGGGGGAGCTGGTGCAGCTCATTCACCGCGTGCAGACCGAACGGGTGCCGTATATCGAAACGGTGATTCCGGGCCTGCCCGGCGCCCGCGGGGTGAAAACGGAACGCAGCAAGGTGCGCATCGGGGTCGCGGCCTTTCCGAACGGACATCCCAACTCCCGGTCGGTCAGCCAGGACATCGACACCCTGCTGGCCAAGCAAGCAGCTGGTGCCAACCTCGCCATCACCCAACTCTTCTTCCACGCCGACGACTACCTGAGCTTCATCCAGCGGGCTCGCTCGGCCGGGGTGCTCTTTCCCATTCTTCCCGGCATCATGCCGGTGACCAGCCCCAACCGGTTGCGCCGAATTCTGCAGCTCTCCGGGGAGAAGCTGCCGGCCGACCTGTCCATCGACCTTGAAGTCGAACCGACCGAGGAAGGGCAGCGCCAGATCGGCATCGACTACGCCGTGCGCCTCGGGCAGGATGTGTTTGCGGGCGGCGCCCCCGGACTCCACCTCTACGCCTTCAACCAACACGACACAGTGCTGCAGGTTCTCGAGGGGTGTGGGGCACTTCCGGTGCCGGCAGTAATGCTTTAGGCCTCACGCCCGCTTCAGCGTGTAGGCCCCGAACTCGTTCGTTATTTTGCACCATTCCAACGACCAATCTCCAGTGAAGGAATCTCCATGCCCATTTCACCCGCATTTCCCACCGGTACCATCCTCGGCTACCCGCGTATCGGTCGCCGGCGCGAGCTCAAGAAGGCCGTGGAAGCGTTCTGGTCTGGGGCGATCGACGCGGTCGCTGTGGAGAGCGTGGCCGCCGAACTGCGCTCGGCCACCCGGGAACGGCTCGTTGACCTCGGGCTCGGCCGCGCCGACTCGTCGATCCCCGAGTCGTTCTCGTACTACGACCAGGTGCTGGACACCATTGTCGCCGTTGGAGCGATTCCCACCCGGTTTGCCTCGCTCGTCGGTGCTGATGGAACCATCGACCTGGCCGGGTATTTCACCCTGGCCCGCGGCGAGGGCGAGAACCTGCCGCTTGAGATGACCAAGTGGTTCGACTCGAACTACCACTACCTCGTGCCCGAGATTGGCCCGGAGACCGTGTTCTCGTTGGCCGGTGACCGCATCGTGCGCGAGTTTCTCGAGGCCAAGGCGGCCGGCTTCCTCACCCGTCCGGTGCTCGTCGGTCCGGTCACCTTTCTACTGCTCAGCAAGGCCAGCGATGAGGCGCCGGCCGGGTTCTCCCCGTTGTCCCGGCTCGACGACCTCCTTCCTGTCTACGCAGCGCTGGTATCGCGGCTAGCGGATGCCGGCGCCGACTGGGTGCAACTCGACGAGCCGGGACTGGTCAGCGAATCGATCGATGTGCCACGCGGGGACACGCTGGCGGCGGTCGCATCCGCTTATGGCGTGCTCGGTCGGCTCAGTGGCCGCCCCGCCCTGTTTGTCGCGGCGCCCTACGGCAGTCTCGATGATGCCCTGCCGGTTCTTGCCGGCACTACCGTCGAGGCGATCGGCCTCGACCTGGTTCGGGGCACCCTGCCGCAGGCGGTGCCCGGGCTGGCCGCCAAGACCCTCGTTGCCGGGGTGATTGACGGGCATAACATCTGGCGCGGCGACCTGGCGGGCGCCTTCGAGCGCGCCGAGAGCGTGCGCGCGCTGTCCGACTCCGTCACCGTATCCACCTCAACGTCGCTGCTGCACGTGCCGCACGACGTGCTCGATGAGACCTCGTTGCCGGTCGACCTGGCCAGCTGGCTGGCCTTTGCCGACCAGAAGGTGGGCCAGGTTGCCACCCTCGCGTTCGGCCTCGCTGCGGGGCGGGCGGCCATTGCCATTCCGCTCGCGGATGCCGCTGCCGCGCTGACCGCGCGTCTCGCCGCTCCGGGGGTGCGCGACGGTTCGGTGCGAGCGCGTTCGGCCGCACTCACCGACGCCGATTTCACCCGTGGTGCCTACGCCGATCGCCTGACTGCTCAGAATGCTGCGCTGCAGCTGCCGTCGCTGCCCACGACCACGATCGGATCCTTCCCGCAGACCGCAGACATTCGCCGGGCACGCGCCCAGTTTCTCAAAGGAAACCTGCCAGCCGATGACTACCGCGACCTGATGCGCGCCGAGATCGGCCGCGTCGTTGCCCTGCAGGAAGAGATCGGACTCGACGTGCTCGTGCACGGGGAACCCGAGCGCAACGACATGGTGCAGTACTTTGCTGAGAACCTCGACGGGTTCGCCGTGACCGAGAACGGCTGGGTGCAGTCCTACGGCAGCCGCTGCACCCGGCCATCCATTCTGTGGGGCGACGTCTCGCGCCCGGCCCCGATCACGGTGGACTGGTCGGTGTACACGCAGAGCCTGACAGCCAAGCCGGTCAAGGGCATGCTCACCGGACCGGTGACGATTCTGGCCTGGTCGTTCGTGCGTGACGACCAGCCGCTTGGCGAGACCGCTCGCCAGGTCGCCCTTGCCCTGCGTGATGAAATCGGCGACCTGGAAGCTGCGGGCATCCAGATCGTTCAGGTCGACGAGCCGGCCTTGCGGGAGCTGCTGCCGCTAAAGAAGATGGACCACGCCGACTACCTGGACTGGTCGGTAGGCTCGTTTCGGCTGGCCACGGCCGGGGTCGCGGAAGCGACTCAAATTCACACGCACCTCTGCTACTCGGAGTTCGGCGTCGTCATCGAGGCTATCCGCAACCTCGACGCCGACGTCACGAGCATCGAAGCTGCCCGCTCGCGCATGGAGGTGGTACAGCAGATTGAGGCCGGCGGGTTCAACCATGGCATCGGGGCCGGCATCTATGACATCCACTCGCCGCGAGTACCCAGCGTCGACGAGCTGACGACCCTGCTGGACACCGCCCTGGAATCCATCCCCGAACGCCAGGTCTGGGTGAACCCGGACTGCGGGCTCAAAACGCGTGGCTACGAGGAGACGGTGCAGTCCCTGCACAACATGCTGGCTGCGACCCGGGTGGTGCGCGATCGCCGCGCTGCCGATCTGAGAGCCAGCCTCACCCGGTAACTCACCCGCGTACCTGGCGCCAGCCGGCAGTCTTCAGGCCCGATCACCGGTTAGTGGTCGGGCCTCACGCCGTGCTTCTGCTCTCTTCTTTGCTTGAAGCTGACTCGCTAGACCGAGCGCAATACGGCGACGACCTTGCCGAGGATGTCGGCGTAGTCGCCGACGATGGGCTCGAAGTTACTGTTGCGCGGCAGCAGCCAGGTGTGGCCGTCGCGCTTGCGCAGTACCTTCACGGTGGCCTCGTTGTCGAGCATGGCCGCCACGATCTCGCCGTTCTCCGCGGTCTTCTGCTGGCGAACGACAACCCAGTCACCGTCGCAGATCGCCGCATCGATCATCGACTCACCGACGACCTTGAGCATGAACAGCTCCCCCTGGCCGACGAGCTGGCGGGGGAGCGGGAAGATCTCGTCTATCTGCTGATCGGCCGTGATCGGAATGCCAGCAGCGATTCGACCGACGAGGGGAACCATCGCAGCGTCGCCGACCTGCACGCCCGGGTGAAAACTGTCCTGGTCGCCGGTTCCGACGTCTTCGGGCGCGCGTTGAATCTCGATGAGTACCTCGAGTGCGCGAGGACGATTCGGGTCACGACGCAGATAGCCGCTCAGCTCAAGCTGGTTGAGCTGGTGAGTCACGCTCGACAGCGAGGCGAGGCCGACGGCGTCACCGATCTCACGCATGCTCGGCGGGTAGCCGCGCGAGCTGACCGAACGCTGAATAACGTCGAGGATGGCGAGCTGGCGCGGGCTCAAACTCTTTCGGCGCCGAGTGCCGCCCTTGTCGCGGGTACCGCCGGTGCTTTGTGTCACGAGAAGCGCTCCTTGAGTCGGTCCCGCGCGGGTTAGAGGACGTCTCGCGGGAATGTCGGTGGTGTCTGGTTGAGTAGCAATCAAGCAATTGACCTATCGAAAGTTTATCCAGTTCTCGGCCTTGAAACAAACACTTATTCGAGTGTGTTGCGTGATTTTCCGGGCAGAGACGAGAAAAAGCTTGCATGTTCGATTGTTCGAAGTTATATTCGGAACATAGTTTCGTATTCGGTCCTCCCGGCCGAGGGCCGAATACGAGACTCGCAGCCCGCCTACCTTGGAGGTTTGACATGACCACAGCATTTGCCCCCGCAGTTTCTCTCCCGCCCGTCACACGTCTTCGCCTCACCCGGCGTGGACGAGTCGTCTTCACCACGCTCGCCGCATTGCCGGTCATCCTTGGCGCCCTCGTATTTGCCGTCAATGGGGGAGCGGCCGGCGCCTCTGGGTCCGCCACCGGCATCGATCTCATGTCGTACACAACCGACTCCGGCATTGTGGCCACGCTGGCCTATTCACCGACCGACGTCGGTTCAGCCCGATTCATTACGGTCGAACCCGGCCAAACCCTCTGGAACCTTGCCGAAGAGAACTTTCCCGCCGCCGACCCGCGCGACGTTGTCGCCGATATCAAGCGCATCAACGCCCTGTCGGTGGAAACGCTGCAGCCGGGCCAGCGCCTGGAAATCCCCGCCAACTCCTAGGTAGTGATGGGCAGCAGTACGGGGCCCTAGCATGGAGAGGGTGACCAGTCTCGAAGATCTTCCCCTCCGCACCAACCTGCACGGCCTGACGCCCTACGGGGCTCCGCAACTGCATGTTCCAGTGGCCCTGAACGTGAACGAGAACACGCACCCCATTCCTGAAGCGGTGGCCCGCGACATCCTCGCAGGCCTGGCCGAGGCCATCCGCTCGGTGAATCGGTATCCCGATCGAGAGTTCACCGCCCTGCGCGAGGCGCTCGCCCGCTACCTCGGCGAAGGACTGACCGCCGAGAATATCTGGGCGGCCAACGGCTCCAACGAGGTGCTGCAACAGGTGCTGCAGGCTTTCGGCGGACCGGGACGCAGCCTGCTGGGCTTTGCCCCGACCTACTCGATGTACTCGATCCTCGCGTCGGGAACCGACACCACCTGGATTGCCGGTGCCCGCGACGCCGACTACGAGCTGTCGCCAGCGACCGCCGTGAGCGAGATCACGCGTACCAAGCCCGATATCGTCTTTCTCTGCTCGCCGAACAACCCCACCGGTACGCCGCTCTCCCTCGAGACCATCGCCGCTGCCTATGACGCGACCGACGGCATCGTCGTGGTCGACGAGGCCTACGCCGAATTCGCTCCGGTCGGCACCCCGAGCGCGCTCACCCTGCTGCCTGGCCGGGAACGCCTGCTCGTCTCCCGAACGATGAGCAAGGCCTTCGCGTTCGCCGGTGCCCGTGTGGGCTACCTGGCAGCCGATCCGGCCGTAACGGATGCCCTGCGTCTGGTTCGCTTGCCGTACCACCTCTCGGCCCTGACCCAGGCGGCCGCAAACGCGGCCCTGGCTCACAGCGTCGAGATGCTCGCGATGGTCGATGACATTCGTGGGCAGCGCGATCGGCTCGTTGTCGAGCTTGCGGGCCTGGGCTATGCCCCGCACCGCAGCTGGAGCAACTTCGTACTGTTTGGGGGAGTAGCCGACCCGCACGAGACCTTCGAGGCGCTGCTGGCTGAGGGTATTCTTATTCGCGATGTGGGCATCGCCCACCACCTGCGCGTGACCGCCGGCACCGAACAGGAGACGACCCTGTTCCTCGACGCCATCGCCCGACTTGGTCGCAGTGGCGGCTCCGGTCAAATTGCGCCCGCCCAAGCCGAATAAACTAGGTCCATGAGCTCACCTGCTGACATTCCCGCGCCCCGCGTCGCACACCTGCAACGGGAGACGAGTGAATCCAGCATCGACCTGTCTCTGAACCTTGATGGCACCGGCGTCAGCGACATCCGTACCTCGGTTCCGTTCTTCGACCACCTGCTGACGGCGTTCGCCAAACACTCCCTGACCGACCTCACGGTGCGCGCCTCCGGCGATATCGAAATCGACGTGCACCACACCGTCGAAGACGTGGGAATCGTGCTCGGCCAGGCCATTCGTCAGGCCCTTGGTGACAAATCGGGCATCTCCCGTTACGGTGACGCTCTCGTGCCCCTCGACGAGGCGCTGGCCCAGGCCGTGGTCGACATCTCCGGCCGCCCCTACCTCGTGCACACCGGCGAACCGGCCGGTTTTGAATTTCACCTCATCGGCGGACACTTTACCGGCTCCATGGTGCGTCACGTCTTCGAAGCGATTACTTTTCACGCCGGCCTGACGGTGCACGTCACCCTGCTTGGCGGGCGCGATCCGCACCACATTGCCGAGGCTGAATTCAAGGCCTTCGCCCGCGCCTTCCGACTCGCCAAGGCCCTCGACCCGCTGGTGCACGGTATTCCGTCGACTAAGGGAGCCCTATGACGAAGGTTGTCGTCTTCGACTACGGAACCGGAAACGTGCACTCCGCGGTCAAGGCGCTCGAGTTGGCCGGCGCCGAGGTCACCCTCACGAGCGACCGCACGACTGCATTGGAGGCCGACGGTCTCGTCGTGCCCGGAGTTGGAGCGTTCAGCGCCGTGATGGCAGCGCTCAAGTCCGTTCGCGGTGACGACATCGTCGACCGTCGTCTGGCCGGCGGCCGCCCGGTGCTCGGAATCTGCGTCGGCATGCAGGTCATGTTTGAGCATGGAGTGGAACGTGGCGTGGACACCGAGGGGCTCGGCGAATGGCCGGGAACGGTCACCGAGCTTCCCGCGAAGATCCTTCCGCACATGGGCTGGAACACCGTCACGAGCGCACCCAACTCTGAATTGTTCCGAGGCATCGAAGAAGAGCGGTTCTACTTCGTGCACTCCTACGCCGCGCAATCCTGGACGCTTGAGGTCATGCCGCCGTTCCCAGAGCCCCGGCTGACCTGGGCCGATCATGGGGTGCCGTTCCTGGCCGCGATCGAGAACGGACCGCTCAGCGCCACCCAGTTTCACCCGGAGAAATCGGGGGAGGCAGGCATCCGCTTGTTGAAGAACTGGATCGGCACGCTGCACAGTTAGCCCGGCGAGCCTAGACTTCACAGTCCCATCCGCATCACAGCCACAGCCCCTGCAATTGGTCGCACAGCGCGACCGCACCAATCAAGGACACCAATGAGTGAGTTCAACAAGACACCGAGGCTCGTCCTCCTGCCCGCCGTCGATGTGGCCGGCGGCAAGGCGGTTCGCCTGACCCAGGGCGAGGCCGGCACGGAAACGAACTACGGTGACCCCGTCGACGCCGCGGCCGACTGGGCCAGGCAAGGTGCTGAGTGGATTCACCTCGTCGACCTCGACGCGGCCTTCGGCCGTGGCAGCAACACCGGTGTGATCAAGAAGGTCATTCGTCAGGTCAAGGGCGTGAACATCGAGCTCTCCGGCGGTATCCGCGATGACGAATCGCTCGAAGCGGCACTGACCACCGGCGTTAAACGCATCAACCTCGGCACCGCAGCGCTGGAAAACCCGGAGTGGGCGGCGAGCGTCATCGCACAATACGGTGAGGCCGTTGCCGTTGGCCTTGATGTACGCGGAACAACCCTGGCCGCGCGTGGCTGGACCAAAGATGGCGGGGACCTCTGGCAGGTCCTCGAACGGCTCGAAACAGCCGGGTGTGCCCGCTATGTGGTGACCGACGTCACCAAGGACGGCACTCTGCAGGGCCCGAACATCGACCTGCTGCGTCAGGTGCTCGACCGCACGCGCAAGCCGGTCATTGCCTCCGGCGGCATTTCGAGCCTTGATGACATTCAAGCGTTGCGCAAGCTTGTGCCGCTGGGGCTTGAGGGTGCCATCGTGGGCAAGGCGCTCTACGCCGGCGCGTTCACGCTGGCCGAGGCCCTGGACGTCGCGGGGGACTAATGGCTCGGGCGCGAAACCTCGGCTCAACGGGAGACCCCTCGGGCCAGCCGGGCTCAGGGCGACCTGGCGACGGGAATGAGTCAGCCAACACGGCCGACTCGGCCGGCCAGCCGTGGGCCGGACGGGAATTCGAGGCCAACCTCGAAGCCGGTGATGACGGGGCCGCGCCCGCCGCCCTTGCCGCGGCGCTTGCCCGTTTTCAAGCTCGAGAGGCCGGCGAAGAAAGCGTCATCGATGCCATTCGCGGATCTCGTCTGCTCATTCCGCTGGTGACCAAGCTCGGCGAGGCCGCCGTGAACGCGCGCGGGCAGACCATCGATAAAACCCAGGAACTATCGATCATCACGGTTGAAGGGCCGGACGGCCGTACCGTGCTCCCAGTCTTCTCGTCGACCGCTGCCATGGCGGCGTGGAACCCCCTCGCAAGGCCCGTACCAGCGGATGCCGTGCGCGTCGCCCTGGCCGCCGCGCAGGAAGACACCGACCTCGTCGTGCTCGACCCGACATCCCCCGGGGAATTCATCATTCGGCGACCGGCGCTTTGGGCGATCGCCCAGTCGCTGCCGTGGACTCCGAGTTACGCGAGCCACTTCATCGCCGACGCTTTCACCGCATCAATCGCCACGGAACTCTCGGTGCTCTCGGTTCAGCTCATGGCGGGCGACCCGCTGGCGCAGCTCAAAGGTCCCGAACTCGTGGTCCAACTGGAATTGGTCGACGGCCTCACCCAGTCGGACCTTGACGCGATTCTGAGCCGCCTCGGCACCCGGTGGTCGGAGAGCGAGATCATCACGACCGGCGTGGATTCGCTGCGCGTCAAGCTCGTCGCCTCCGCGTAGGTTTCCGGGTGAAACCCGAATGTCGGTGGGGTGAGCGACAATAACGGTATGAGCGACGTTCTTGAACGATTCTCCCCGGCCGCTCGGGCCTGGTTCACCGAGGCTTTCGCGGCACCGACAGCAGCGCAGCTGGGAGCATGGGAGGCCATTTCGTTGGGTTCGCACGCCCTCGTGGTGGCTCCGACTGGGTCGGGCAAGACCCTCGCCGCGTTCCTGTGGGCCATTGACCGGCTGGCCACCGAGTCGGCCGCACCGGCCGTCCCCGCCGCTTCCACGCCCATCACTCGCGTGCCCGCCGCTTCCACGCCCATCACTCGCGTGCTGTATATCTCGCCGCTCAAAGCACTCGGCGTCGATGTGGAACGCAACCTCACCGCTCCGCTCGTGGGAATCACCCGTTCGGCCCAGCGGCTCGGCCTGGAGCCGCCGCGCGTCACGGTTGGCGTGCGCTCGGGAGACACGCCGGCCGCCGACCGGCGCAAACTGGTCACCTCGCCGCCCGACATTCTTATCACCACCCCGGAGTCGTTGTTTCTCATGCTGACCTCGGCCGCCCGCGAATCGCTGCGCGGCGTGCAGACCGTCATCATCGATGAGGTGCACGCGGTCGCGGCGAGCAAACGCGGTGCACACCTGGCCGTCTCCCTCGAGCGACTCGACGCCCTGCTGAGCCGGCCGGCGCAACGTATCGGGCTCTCCGCCACGGTGCGGCCGCAGAGCGAGGTGGCCCGATTTCTCGGCGGCGCCGCACCCGTGCAGATCGTGGCTCCGCCCGTGCTGAAACGGTTCGACCTGCGGGTGGTCGTACCGGTGGACGACATGAGCGACCTCGGTCCGGTGCCGCAACGCGAAGGAGTCACGTCAGCTTCGGCGCCGCAGACCGGGTCGATCTGGCCCCACGTAGAGGAGGCCATCGTCGACGAGGTGCTTGCACACTCCTCCAGCATCGTGTTCGCAAACTCGCGCCGCCTCACCGAACGGCTCACGGCGCGGTTCAATGAAATCTATGCCGAGCGCCTGGCCGGGGAGGAGGCATCCGCTCTCGTGACGGTGTCGCGGGGGGACGCCCGGGCGGTGGGCAGCCCCGCGCCTGCCAGACCGCCAGCCGAGCTCATGGGCGCAAGCGGCGAGAGTGCGGGGGCCGAACCGCTGCTCGCTCGCGCGCATCACGGTTCGGTCAGCAAAGAGCAGCGCGCGCTCATTGAAGACGACCTGAAATCGGGGCGGCTGCGCTGTGTCGTCGCCACGTCGAGCCTTGAACTCGGCATTGATATGGGCGCCGTCGACTTGGTCGTGCAAGTGGAGTCACCGCCGTCGGTTTCGAGCGGGCTGCAACGGCTCGGCCGGGCCGGGCATCAGGTGGGTGAGATTTCGCGCGGGGTCATCTACCCCAAACATCGGGCCGACCTCATCCACGCCGCGGTCGCCGCCGAACGCATGGTCGCCGGTGCCATCGAATCGCTGCGGGTGCCGACCAATCCGCTCGATATCCTGGCCCAGCAGACGGTCGCGGCCTGCGCGCTCGAACCAATCGACGTCGAGACCTGGTTCGACACCGTGCGGCGCAGCGCACCCTTCGTAACCCTGCCCCGCTCCGCCTACGAGGCCACCCTCGACCTGCTGGCCGGTCGGTATCCCTCCGACCAGTTCGCAGAACTGCGCCCGCGCATCGTCTGGGATCGCGACGCCGGCACCCTCACCGGCCGCCCCGGCGCGCAACGGCTGGCCGTCACCAGTGGCGGCACCATTCCCGACCGCGGTCTATTTGGCGTCTTCATGGTCGGCGGAGAGCAGATCACCGGCAAACGGGTCGGTGAACTCGACGAGGAGATGGTCTACGAGTCCCGCGTGAATGATGTCTTCGCGCTCGGCACCACGAGCTGGCGCATTCAGGAGATCACGCACGACCGAGTACTCGTCGTGCCGGCGTTCGGGCAGCCCGGGAGGCTGCCGTTCTGGAAGGGCGACGGGCTGGGCCGCCCGGCCGAACTGGGCCAGGCCATCGGTGCCTTCGTGCGCGAGGTCGGCAGCCTGCCGGCCGACCAAGCCAGGGACCGCTGCGCCGTGGGTGGCCTCGACGACCGGGCGATCACTAACCTGCTGGCCTTTCTCGGCGAGCAACGCGCTGCCACCGGGCAACTGCCGACCGACCGCACGCTCGTGGTCGAACGCTTTCGTGACGAGCTGGGGGACTGGCGGGTCGTGCTGCATTCCCCGTACGGCGCCCCGGTAAACGCACCGTGGGCACTCGCGGTCGGTGCCCGCGTGCGCGAACGCTATGGAATCGACGGCTCCTGCGTGGCAAGTGACGACGGCATCGTCGTACGCATTCCCGACACCGAAACCGAGCCGCCCGGCAGCGAACTGTTCGTGTTCGACCCCGACGAGCTCGAGCAACTGGTCACCGACGAGGTTGGTGGCTCGGCTCTGTTCGCGTCCCGGTTTCGCGAGTGCGCCGCCCGAGCCCTGCTTCTGCCCCGCTACAAGCCCGGGGCGCGCTCACCGCTCTGGCAGCAACGCCAGAAGGCGGCGCAACTGCTCGACGTGGCCCGCACCTTCCCCACTTTTCCGATCATTCTCGAAACCCTGCGGGAATGCCTGCAAGACGTCTACGACCTGCCAGCCCTCGGGGTGCTGGCCCGACAGATCGCTTCGCGCGAACTGCGCCTGATCGAAATCACGACCGACACCGCGAGCCCGTTCGCGAGTACCCTATTGTTCGGTTACGTCGCCGCCTTCATGTATGAGGGCGACACCCCGCTGGCCGAGCGGCGGGCGACCGCCCTCGCGATCGACTCGAGCCTGCTCGCCGAACTCCTGGGTCGGGTCGAGCTGCGGGAGCTGCTCGACCCAGCCGTCATCGACCAGACCGACCGGGAACTGCAGCGGCTCACCTCCGACTACCGGGCCAAGGGCGTTGAGGGTGTCGCGGACCTGCTGCGTACCCTGGGGCCGCTCAACACCAGCGAGGTCGCCGAGCGGATGCTCCTGCCCGCGCCCGAATCGCCGCACGTGCCCGGTGCGATGGCGGCAGAGCAGGCCCTGCTCGCTCTCGTTGATGCCCGCCGTGCCATCCGGGTCAACGTCGGCGGTGAGGATCGCTGGGCGGCGGTCGAAGACGCCAGCCGGTTGCGCGATGCCCTCGGTGTTCCCCTGCCGATCGGCGTTCCCTCCGCCTTCACCGAATCCGTGCCTGATCCGCTCGGTGATCTGGTGAGCCGGTATGCGCGTTCCCACGGGCCCTTCACAACGAATGCCGTCGCCGACCGGTTTGGCCTCGGTACGGCCGTCGTCCAAATCGCCCTCGGCCGACTCGCCGATGCCCGACGCATCGTGGCCGGAGAGTTTCGACCCAACGGCAGCGGCCTGGAATGGTGCGACGCCGAGGTGCTGCGGCGGCTCCGCCGTCGTTCCCTCGCCGCGCTCCGGCACGAGGTCGAACCGGTCGACCAACGGGCGATCGGCCGGTTTCTGCCGGCCTGGCAGCACGTGGGCGGAAAGCTGCGCGGAATCGACGGCGTCGCATCCGTTGTTGAGCAGCTGGAGGGGGCGCGCATTCCGGCATCCGCGTGGGAGACGCTCATTCTGCCCGCCCGGGTCAGCGACTACCGTCCGGATATGCTCGACGAACTCACCAACGCGGGCGAGGTGCTCTGGGCCGGCGGGGGAACGCTTGCCGGCAATGACGGCTGGGTGAGCCTGCACCTCGCCGAAACCGCCCAGCTCACCCTGCCGGTACCGATCGACGTCGAAACGACGCCCCTGCAACAGGAGATCCTGGCGACCCTGGGCAGTAATGGTGCCTACTTCTTTCGGCAACTTGCCGATGCCGTCGGTAGCCAGAATGACCAGGAATTGGTGCATGCGCTGTGGGACCTGGTCTGGGCCGGCCTGATCACCAATGACACCTTCGCCCCGGTCCGGTCGCTTCTCTCCGGCGGTCACACCGCGCATCGTCCGAGCCGGGCCGTGCCCCGGGCACGCCTGCACCGCGGGCGGTCGATGCCCCGGCCGAGCCTGGCAAGCCGCGGCGGACCACCGACGGTGTCGGGTCGCTGGTCGATTCTGCCCGTGGCCGACGACTCACCGACCCGCCGCGCGCACGCCCTGGGGGAGACCCTGCTCGAACGCTACGGAGTAGTGACGCGCGGCGCGGTCATGGCCGAGAGCGTCATCGGCGGATTCTCCCTCGTCTACCGCACGCTCACCGGATTCGAGGAGATGGCGCGCTGCCGACGCGGCTACTTCATCGAGGGGCTCGGCGCTGCCCAGTTCGCCACCGGCGGCACCATCGACCGGCTGCGCACCTTCGCCGCCGGGGTAGCCGACTCGTCGGTCGGGCATCCGGCCGTGGTGACCTTGGCCGCGACCGACCCGGCGAACGCGTACGGTGCTGCCCTGCCGTGGCCAGCGCTCCCCGGCGACACCACCCATCGCCCGGGCCGGAAGGCGGGTGCACTCGTCGTGCTCGTCGATGGCGCCCTCGTGCTCTACGTCGAGCGCGGCGGCAAGACCGTGGTTGCCTTCGAGACGGATGAGGCCACGCTCGCGGCCGCCACGGCGAGCCTGGCTGCTCTGGTCACAACGGGTCGCATCCAGAAAATCGCGGTCGAAACGGCCAACGGCGTGTTCGTCATGGGCACCGAGGTGGGTGCGGCTCTGCGCGCCGCGGGATTCACCGAGACTCCAAAAGGGCTGAGGCTTCGTGCCTGAGGGCGATACCGTCTATCGCACGGCCCGAACCCTCGACCAGGCGCTGCGCGGCAGTATTCTCACCGGCTGCGACATCCGCGTGCCAGCCTTCGCGACCGCCGATCTCACGGGCCAGACCGTGCACGAGGTCGTCAGTCGCGGCAAACATCTACTGCACCGGGTCGGCGAGACGAGCATTCACTCGCATCTGAAAATGGAGGGCGCCTGGCACCTGTACCGGCCCGGCACGCGGTGGCAGCGGCCGGCGTTCCAGGCGCGCATTGTGCTGCAGACCCTGGACTGGGTCGCGGTCGGGTTCGAGCTTGGTGTGTTGGAGCTGGTTCCTACCCGGGCCGAGTCGGAGGTGGTCGGCTATCTCGGACCCGACCTGCTCGACACCGAATGGAGTGCGGTCAACAGCGCCGAGGCGGCCACTCGCCTCGCTGCCCGGCCCGAACAACCGGTCATTCTGGCCCTCGCCGACCAGCGCAATCTGGCCGGACTCGGCAACGTCTATGTCAACGAACTCTGCTTTCTGCGCGGACTCTTGCCGACCCGGCCCCTGGCCGAGGTTACCGACGTCCCCGGACTCGTCGCCCTGGCCCGGCGCCTGCTCCTGGCCAATAAAGACCGCGACGAACGCACGACCACCGGCAACCTGCGCCGCGGCACCCAGACCTGGGTCTACGGGCGAGGCGGTCAGGCGTGCCGACGCTGCGGAACCCACATTCAACGCAGCACTCTCGGTCGCAGCGATGTCGAGCAGCGCAATACATTCTGGTGCCCGCACTGCCAGACCTGACTCAAGCTGCGCAGAACGGATGCCGTCGGTCGGGTGACCGGCGGCATCCGTTCGTGAGGGGAGGAATCAGTTGACCGGGCCGGTGAGCTTCTCGCCGGGGCCTTCGCCGATCGCGTCGGGAAAGGCGGACGCCTCGCGGAACGCCAGCTGCAGTGAGCGCAGCCCGTCGCGTAGGCTTCCTGCATGAAGGCTGGAGATGTCGGGAGCGGCAGCCGTGACCAGCCCGGCGAGAGCACTGATCAGTTTGCGCGCCTCGTCAAGGTCGATCTGGGCATCGGGATCGTCGGCGAGCCCGCACTTGACGGCGGCCGCGCTCATCAGGTGCACCGCGGCCGTGGTGATGATCTCGACAGCGGCCACATCAGCGATATCGCGCGTTGCCTGTGCTGCATCCTGCTCAAAATCCGTATCTTGCTCAAAACTAGGGCTCACTGCATTCCTCTGCTAGGCTTGTCTTTGGTTCCGAGACAATAGTCTCGGTACGAAAGTGGAGAATCTCCCACCCGCGCATACCGCTTCATCAAGGTTACCGGGTAGATTGCACTCCGCCGTCGCGTTATCGCCTCCCTCGGGAAGGTGGCAGCGTGAGGGTAGACAGGGTGCCGTGTGGAACACATCAACGAAAAAGTTGGCGTGGAAATCGCGTGATTTTTCTCTCTTCGTCCCCAGGCGGCATCCGCTGTCTGGTTGTGATCACGAAGTTAACCAAGAGGAGAGACGCATCAGCGATCCCCGTACAAATGACCGTATACGCGTCCCCGAAGTTCGTCTCGTTGGTCCCAACGGCGAGCAGGTCGGGGTCGTGGCGATTGATGTTGCCCTGCGCCTGGCACAGGATGCCGACCTCGACCTCGTCGAAGTTGCACCCGAAGCCAAGCCGCCCGTGGCCAAGATCATGGACTACGGCAAGTTCAAGTACGAGGCTGCGCAAAAGGCCAAGGAGGCCAGGCGCAACCAGGCGAACACGATCCTGAAAGAGGTTCGTTTCCGTCTCAAGATTGATACGCACGACTACGAGACCAAGCGCAAACGCGCCGAAGGCTTCCTGAAGAGCGGTGACAAGGTCAAGGCCATGATTCTTTTTCGTGGCCGTGAACAGTCCCGGCCTGATCAGGGCGTACGACTGCTCCAAAAATTTGCCGAGGATGTCGCCGAGTACGGTTCCGTGGAATCGACTCCGATGATCGACGGTCGAAACATGGTCATGGTGATTGGCCCGTTGAAAAACAAGTCAGAAGCCAAGGCCGAGATCAACGCCCACAAGGCTGCCGAGAAGGCAGACAAGGTCGCCGATAAGGCAGACAAGGTTGCCGACAAGGCAGCGAAACAGGAGGAACCACATGCCTAAGATGAAGACCCACTCCGGAACCAAGAAGCGTTTCAAGGTCACCGGAAGCGGAAAGATCATGAAGCAGCAGGCCGGACTTCGTCACAACCTCGAAGTCAAGAGCACGCAGCGCAAGTCCCGTTTGAACCAGGACCAGGTGCTGGCCAAGTCAGACCAGAAGGTCATCAAGAAGCTTCTCGGTCTGTAACACCAGGCCCCCGTAACGAATAAGGATTTGTAAAAAATGGCAAGAGTAAAGAGGGCCGTAAACGCCCACAAGAGTCGCCGCGTTATTCTCGAACGCGCCAAGGGCTACCGCGGACAGCGTTCACGCCTGGTCACCAAGGCGAAGGAGCAGCTCACTCACTCCTTCACCTATAGCTACCGTGACCGTCGCGCACGCAAGGGTGACTTCCGTCGCCTGTGGATCCAGCGGATCAACGCTGCGTCGCGCGCCAATGGCCTGACCTACAACCGTCTGATCCAGGGCCTCGGCCTGGCCGGCATCGAGGTTGACCGTCGTATCCTCGCCGACCTGGCCGTCAACGAGGCAGCGACGTTCGCCGCCCTCGTTGAGAGCGCCAAGGCAGCCCTTCCCGCCGACACGTCGGCACCGAAGGTCGCCGTCAAGGCGTAATGCTTCACCGTGATTGACCACCACCGGCTGCCTCCTGGGCGTGAACGTGGTGAATCGGTCAGAGTTCCACAGTGAGGAGCGGGCGACCTGGTCGCCCGCTCCTTTTCTGCAAGTAAACTTGCCACATGCTTGATAATCCACGTTCACCGCGCGTCCGTGCCGTCGCAAAACTTGCCAAGCGCGACGCGCGCCTCGAGTCCGGTCTCTTTCTGCTCGAAGGCCCGCAGGCCGTCTCAGAAGCCCTCACCTTTCGCCCAGAGCTCGTCGTGGAGCTGTTTGCCACGCCGACCGCGCTCGATCGCTATACCGATCTGGCCCAGAAGGCCGTCGACGCCCAGGTCGAGGTGGAGTTCGTCTCCGAAGAGGTACTCGAGGCCATGGCCGACACGGTCACCCCGCAGGGCTTCGTGGCTGTCTGCCACCAGTTCCCCACCTCGGTCAAGAAGATCTTCAACGCGGGCCCCAAGCTCGTCGCCATTCTCGAAGAGGTGCGCGACCCCGGCAACGCCGGCACCATCATTCGGGCAGCGGATGCCGCTGGCGCGGACGCCGTCATCCTCACCGGTCGCAGCGTTGACCTGTACAACCCCAAGGTCATCCGTTCCTCGACCGGCTCCATTTTTCACCTCCCTGTCGCCATCGCGGCTGATCTCTCCGACGTGCTGGACCGTGCTCGCTCCGCCGGCCTGCAGCTGTTCGCCGCCGACATCAAGGGTTCCGACCTGCTTTCCGCCCGCAATGAGGGGCTGCTCGCCGCTCCGACGGTGTGGCTGTTCGGCAACGAGGCCCGCGGCCTGACCGATGAAGACCTCGCCCGGGTCGACCGCAGCGTCAGCGTGCCGATCTACGGCGAGGCTGAGTCGATGAACCTGGCGACCGCGGCATCCGTTTGCCTGTACGAAAGCGCGTTCGCCCAGCGCGCCTGACCTGCCGTTCCGAACAAAAACTCGATGCCCGGACTGCTCCGTCCGGGCATCCGGCATGCCCGGGGCGAGTGTGCTCGGGCATGGCCGAGCCGACCCTTTTTCTGCGGCGACCGAGCCGCTGGACGGGCCGGCCGGTGCCCGGCCGGAGACCGCCGGCTGACCTGCTACATAGCACAGACGACGGATGCCTGGACTGTTACAAATGCGTTACTGTCCGGGAATTTGGCACCCCTCATCCGGTGATCTGTTCTAAGTTGGGGGGTATGGAGCCAATAGATTCGTCCCCGGCCACCTCGAATATCACCGTTCGTCGGGGCGAACCGCTAGTCGTCGTCAAGGACATCAACAAGCACTACGGAGAACTGCACGTTCTCAAGAACATCAACGCCGTAGTCAACCGCGGCGAGGTGGTCGTCGTGATCGGACCAAGTGGGTCGGGAAAATCGACGCTCTGCCGGGCCATCAACCGCCTCGAGACCATCGATGGCGGCGTCATCACCATCGATGGCGTCAAGCTTCCGGAAGAGGGCAAAGCCCTGGCCCACCTGCGTGCGGACGTCGGCATGGTCTTTCAGGCCTTCAACCTGTTTGCGCACAAGACCGTGCTTGAAAATGTGACCCTCGGTCCGATCAAGGTGCGCGGCCTCAAGAAAGCCGACGCCGAGAAGAAGGCGATGGCACTGCTCGACCGTGTCGGAGTAGCCAACCAGGCGCAGAAGATGCCCGCACAGTTATCCGGTGGCCAGCAACAGCGCGTCGCCATTGCGCGTGCCCTGGCCATGGATCCGAAGGTCATCCTTCTCGACGAGCCGACCAGTGCCCTCGACCCGGAGATGATCAATGAGGTGCTCGAGGTCATGGTCGACCTCGCCAACGACGGTATGACCATGATCGTCGTGACGCACGAGATGGGCTTCGCCCGCAGGGCCGCAGACCGCGTCATCTTCATGGCGGAGGGCGAAATCGTCGAGGAGACCTCCCCGGAGGAATTCTTCACGAACCCGCAGAGCACCCGCGCTCAGGACTTCCTCTCCAAAATTCTCGACCACTAAAACTTTCTTCCACTAGATCTCTTGTCCACTAGTCAGTGTGCAAGATCGTCCAGAGCACCTCACAGCAATCAGGAGCAGACACAAATGAGACTCAAAAAAGGCCTTGCAATTTCGGCCCTTGCCCTCGCCAGCGCACTCGTACTCAGCGGTTGCACCGACTCCGGGGCAACCACCGACACGGTCGACGTAGCCGACGCCCCCGAATTCGAAGCGGGAACTACCATGGCCGCCCTCGCCGAAGCCGGCGAGATCACCATCGGCACCAAGTTCGACCAGCCGCTCTTCGGCCTCAAGGGCACGGGAGACCCCATCGGCTTCGACATCGAGATCGGCAAGCTCGTCGCCGGTGCGCTCGGAATCAGCGCCGACAACATCAACTGGATCGAAACCATCTCCGCGAACCGCGAGCCGTTCATCATCAACGGCCAGGTCGATATGGTTGTCGCGACCTACACGATCAACGATACGCGCAAGGAATCCGTCTCCTTCGCCGGACCGTATTACTCGGCCGGGCAGGACCTGCTCGTGCTCGCGGGCAACACCGACATTACCGGCCCAGAGGACCTCGCCGGTAAGGCTGTTTGCACCGTGAGCGGTTCTACTTCGGAGAAGAACATCGCCGAGTACACGACGGACATCATCGCCACGGATGCTTATTCCAACTGCCTCGGCCCGCTGCGCAGCGGCGAAGTCGCCGCTGTGACCACCGATAACGTGATTCTCGCGGGCCTCGCCGACCAGAACGGTGATGAGTTCGAGGTCGTCAACAACCCGTTTACCGAGGAGCCCTACGGTATCGGCGTTGCGCTCGAAGACACGGAGTTCCGTAACTTCATCAACGATGTACTCGAAGCCTCCTACGAAGACGGAACGTGGGTGAAAGCCTGGGAAGCCACCGCGGGCAGCGTTCTCGACACCCCAGAGCCGCCGGCCGTCGACCGCTACTAGGTCGATTGCAGCAGCAGCGCACTCGCGCTCAGTCCGGATGGCCCGTTCGTCTCACGGACGGGCCATCCGGGTGAACCCGCACTACGATCTATCCGGTCGCTCACACAGTTTTACATCTACAGAAGAGGAGGTGAGTTGTGGACGCAGTTGTCGACAACCTGCCGTTGTTCTTGGAAGGCTTCCGGAACACGCTGGGCCTCCTCGCTGTCGCCGGCGTGGGCGCATTCATCCTCGGCGTGCTCGTCGCCGCAATGCGCATCTCACCCGTGGCATCGCTCCGGGCCTTCGCCACGGTTTACACCGAAATTGTGCGTAACACACCGCTCACGCTCGTGTTGTTCTTCTGCGCCTACCTGCTGCCCTACCTGCAATTCTCGCCGGGGTACTTTCAGCTCGCTGCGATCGGCCTGACGGTGTACACCTCGCCGTTCGTCGCCGAAGCGCTGCGCTCCGGCGTCAACGGCGTGCACGTGGGCCAGGCCGAGGCCGCCCGTAGTGTCGGCCTGACCTTTGGCCAGACGCTCTCCTTTATCGTTCTGCCGCAGGCGTTCCGAATGGTGATCCCCCCGCTGATCAACGTGTTCATCGCCCTGGCCAAGAACACCTCGGTCGCCGGCGCATTCTTCGTCTTTGAACTTTTCGGGGCGGCTCGCCGTATCACCAACGATCGTGGGGACGCCGTCATTGCGATCCTGCTCGCGGTTGCCGCGTTCTACCTCATCATCACCATTCCTTTGGGCTTCATCGCCGGCAGGATCGAGAAGAAGGTGGCGGTACTCCGATGACCTCCGTGCTCTACGACGTTCCCGGCCCCCGAGCCCGCTTCCGCTCCAAGATCTTCTCCGTCGTCGGCGTCGTCATCATTGTTGGTGCTTTGCTGACCCTGATCGTGGTTTTGGGCCTTCCCAAGACGAGTGCCAACGGGGCCGTGCAGCCCGGCATCTGGGATGCCTCCCGTTGGGACGTCCTCAACGACGTGCAGGTCTGGCGCACCCTGGGCATCGGCGCCTTAAACACGCTGCGGATGGCCTTCGTCGCGGCGGCTTTTGCCCTCGTGATCGGCGTTCTCTTCTCCTTCGGCCGTTCCTCCGGCGCCGCCTGGATCCGCATCCCGACCACGATCGTGCTCGAATTCTTCCGCGGCATGCCCGTGCTGCTGATGATGCTGTTCATCCTGCTGGTCTTTTCTACCGGTTCGTTCTGGGCCGGCGTGGCCGCCCTGGCCGTCTATAACGGTGCAATCATTGGCGAGGCCCTGCGCGCGGGCATCAACGCCCTGCCGAGCGGACAGCGTGAAGCTGGGCTGGCCATCGGCCTGACGCCGATCGCGACGCGTTTTCGCATCGAATTTCCGCAGGCGTTCCGCCAGATGCTTCCGATCATCATCGCGCAGCTGGTTGTGCTGCTCAAGGACACCTCGCTGGCTTTTGTGGTCGGCTACCCCGAACTGATGCGCTCCGGAAACTACAACCTGGGTACCTTCTTCGGCAACCAATACCAGTTCTCGTTCTTCTTCGTCGTGCTTGCCATCTACCTGACGATGAACCTGTCGCTGTCTTGGCTGGCCCGCCGAATCGCCAAGCGCACCGGGCCACAGGCTGGCAAGCTCATCAAACCCGACCCTACGCCGCCGATCGACCCGAACCTCGTCGACCCGCGCGCACTGGGTGCGCAGAGCAGAGGCCAGTAGCAAGCCCGCTAAACTTGGGCCTTGTGTCTGTTCCCAGCGTTCCCCCAGAGCCCACCACACCATCCGATCCGGCGGCACCTGACGCCGTCGCATCCGCTCAGCCGGAGCCGTTGATCTCCGAAGACGCCGTCAGCGCCGCGGTTGACGCGGCATTAGCCGCCATCGCTGCCGCCACTACGACCGCCGCGCTCAAGCGTGTGCGCAGCGAGCACGCGGGGGAGTCGTCGCCGTTGTCGAAGCTCAACGCGCTCATGCGCAGCGTGCCCGGAAACCAGAAGGCCGCCGCCGGCAAGCTCGTCGGCCAGGCCCGCGGCGCTGTCACGAAGGCGCTGACCGCCCGCGAAGACGAGATCGGTGCGATTGAAGCCGCCGCCCGGCTGCTCGCCGAAACGGTGGACGTGACGGCCGCAGCATCCGCTTGGAAAGCCGGGGCGCGGCATCCGATTTCACTGCTGACCGAACGGGCCGCCGACGTGTTTGTGGCCATGGGCTGGGAAGTAGCCGAAGGACCGGAGCTCGAGAGCGAATGGTTCAACTTCGACGGGCTCAACTTCGACGAGGACCACCCCGCCCGCGCCATGCAGGACACCTTCTTCGTCGAACCGACGGATGCCCACCTCGTTTTGCGCACGCAGACCTCGCCCGTGCAGCTGCGCGCGTTGCTCAGCCGCGAGCTTCCGGTGTACGTGGTCGCGCCCGGACGGGTGTTTCGCACCGATGAGCTCGACGCGACGCACACGCCGGTGTTCCACCAGATCGAGGGCATCGCCATCGACAAGGGCCTCACCATGGCGAACCTGCGCGGCACGCTCGACCACTTCGTGCAGGCCTTGTTCGGCCCCGAAGCCAAGGTACGCCTGCGCCCGAACTACTTTCCGTTTACCGAACCGAGCGCCGAGCTCGACGTCTGGCACCCGACCTTCAAGGACGGCGCGCGCTGGATCGAGTGGGGCGGCTGCGGCATGGTGCACCCTAACGTGCTGCGCTCCGCCGGAATCGACCCCGAGGTGTACTCCGGGTTCGCGTTCGGCGTCGGCGTGGAACGAGCAGTGATGTTTAGAAATGACGTAAAGGACATGCACGACATGGTCGAAGGCGATATCCGGTTCAGCCAGCAGTATGGGATGACGATCTAATGCGGGTACCACTGTCCTGGCTCGGCGAATTCGTCGACCTCGCGCCCGGCACGACGCCGGAAGACGTGCACGCCGCTCTCGTCAGTGTCGGCCTCGAAGAAGAAGACATCCACCGCTTCGAGGTGTCTGGCCCGATCGTGGTCGGCGAGGTACTCGAATTCGTCGGCGAAGAGCAGAGCAACGGCAAGACCATCAACTGGTGCCAGGTGCGCGTAGCCCCCGAGGGTGAACTCGCCGCCGACGGCGGCCCGGCGGTGCACGGCATTATCTGTGGTGCGCACAACTTCGCCGTCGGCGACAAGGTCGTTGTGACCCTGCCCGGCGCCTCGCTGCCGGGACCGTTTCCGATCGCCGCCCGCAAAACGTACGGCCACGTCTCTGACGGTATGATCGCCTCGGCCCGTGAACTCGGCCTTGGCGACGAGCACGATGGCATTCTGCTGCTGTCATCGCTCGGCATCGACGCCCCGGTGGGAACGGATGCCATCCCCCTGCTGGGCCTGGACGACAGCGCCGTCGAGATCAACGTGACGCCTGACCGCGGCTACGCCTTCTCCATTCGCGGCGTCGCCCGCGAATATTCGCACGCGACCGGCGTACCGTTTCGGGACCCCGCACTCGCCCTCACCGTCGTGGCCCCGGTCACTCGGTTCCCGGTCACGATCGACGACCAGGCCCCGATTCGGGACCGGACCGGTGCGACGGTGTTCGTGACCCGCGTCGTGCGCGGCGTCGACCCGACCCGGCCAACCCCGGCCTGGATGATCGCCCGGTTGGGGCTGGTCGGCATCCGCTCGATCTCGCTCGTAGTCGACGTGACCAACTACGTTATGTTCGAGCTCGGCCAGCCGCTGCACGGCTACGACCTCGACAAGCTGGCCGGCGGCATCATCGTGCGACGCGCGACCGCCGGCGAGAAATTCACCACGCTCGACGCCGTCACCCGCACGCTCAACATCGAAGATCTGCTGATCACCGACGAATCCGGGCCAATAGGCCTGGCCGGAGTGATGGGAGGGGCGAACACCGAGATCAGCTCGGAGACCGTCAATGTGCTCGTCGAGGCCGCCAACTTCGACCCGGTGTCCATTGCGCGCTCGGCCCGCCGCCACAAGCTGCCTAGCGAGGCGAGCAAGCGGTTTGAACGTGGCGTCGACCCGCAGGTTGCTGCCGTTGCCGCCGCCCGCGTGGTGCAGCTGCTGGTGGAACTTGCCGGGGGAGTTGCCGACAACCTCGGGTCGGTTTACAACGAGGCGCCGGCCGCACAGCCGATTCTGCTGCCGACCGGATTCGTGTCGGGCCTGATCGGCTTTGCCTACACTGGCGACGAGGTGCGTGCTGCCCTGGTCGACGTCGGTGCCTCCCTCGAGGAAGCCGACGGCGACCTGCAGGTCACTCCGCCGAGCTGGCGCCCTGACCTCACCGACAAGTGGACCCTGGCCGAAGAGGTCGCCCGCATTGTCGGGTACGACAAGATTCCCTCGGTTCTGCCGGTCGCGCCGCCCGGCCGCGGCCTGACGCACACCCAGACGCTGCGCCGCACGGTCGCGCAGACCCTCGCCGCCACCGGCCACAGTGAGGTGCTGACCTATCCGTTCGTCTCCGAGCAGGCGAACAACCTGTTCGGTGTGGCCGTCGTGCCGTCGCAGACGGATACTGACAGCACCGACGGTGCTGCGGCATCCGCTGCCCCGGTCGCGGTGCCCCAGATGAAGGTCGCCAACCCGCTCGACGGTGAGGCGCCGTACTTGCGCTCCTCGATCCTGCCCGGAATGCTGCAGATCGCGCACCGCAACCGTTCTCGCGGGCTCGTCGATGTGGCCATCTACGAGCAGGGCCTGGTCTTTCGGCCCGTGGCCGGGGTGAGCTACGGCATGGCTGTGCTTCCCGCCGGGGCCGCACGTCCGAGCATGCAGGATGAGGCGGCGCTGAACGCGGGGATTGTGCCGCAGCCGCTTCTGGTCGGCGTCGTTCTCATCGGCAACGACGTGCGGCACCAGCCGGGCCAGGCTGCCGTCGCCGCCGGCTGGCAGTCGGCGCTGGCCGCCGTGCAGCAGGTGGCGCTGGCCACCGGGGTGCGCATCGAGGTTCGCCAGGGTCGGCACCCGGCGATGCACTCCGGGCGCACCGCCGAACTGTTCGTCGCTGCTCCGGGCACCGCCGCCACGGTGTCGGTTGGATTTGCCGGCGAACTACTGCCCGCGGTAGCCGACGACTACGACCTGCCCGCAGTCGTCGCCGTCGCAGAGATTAACCTCGCGCTCGTCTTCGCGCAGGCCGGAGTGATCAATACGGTCACGCCGATCCGCACGATGCCCGCCGCCACCCAGGACCTCTCGCTCGTCGTGGCGGCCTCCGTGCCGGCTGCTGACCTGCGTGCGGCCGTGGCGGAGGGCGCCGGTGACCTGCTCGAGAGCATCGAACTGGTCGATGACTACCGCGGTGCCGGAGTCGAACCCGGCCAGAAATCACTCACCTTCGCGCTGCGTTTTCGCGGCGAGGAACGCACGCTGACCGCTGCCGAAGCCAGCGCTGCGCGCCTGGCCGGTGTCGCTCTCGCGGCCGACCGGTTCGGCGCGACCCTGCGCGAGTAAACGCTGGTGAGCGGATGCCGCGGCCCGACCCTGCGGGGTCGGCCCGCGGCATCCGCTGTTCGGGCTGCGAGGTGCAGCGTTCGGATGCGGCCGGGACCGCACCGAACTCGCGCATGACGCCGCGCGCCGATGCGGAACCGGGGCCGCCGGGGCCGCGCTAGGTTTAACCCATGGTTTTTTCGGTGGCAGTGGCGGGCGCGAGCGGGTATGCGGGCGGCGAACTGCTGCGGCTGCTCGCCGGACACCCCGAATTCGAGGTGCGCACGGTCACCGCGCACAGCAATGCCGGGCAGCTCCTCATCGATGTGCAACCATCGCTGCGTTCCCTCGCCCACCTGACCCTGGTCGACACGACCCCGCAAAACCTCAGCGGGCATGACGTCGTCTTCGTCGCCCTGCCGCACGGAAAATCCGGCGAGCTGACCGCGCACCTGCCGGCCGACACCCTCGTCATCGATTGCGGCGCCGACCATCGCCTCGAGAACCCCGACGACTGGGCCGCGTTCTACGGCGGCGACTACTTTGGCGCCTGGAGCTACGGCGTACCAGAACTGCTGATCGGCACCGGCAAGCAGCGCGACCGACTGGTCGGTGCCCGCCGCATCGCCGCCCCCGGTTGCAACGCCAGCACGGTCGCCCTCGCCCTGGCTCCCGGCATCCAGGCCGGCGTGATCGAGGCGCAGGACCTAGTCGCGGTGCTCGCCGTCGGCCCGAGCGGTGCCGGCAAGAGCCTGAAGCTACCCAACCTCGCGGCCGAGATCCTCGGCTCGGCCAACCCCTACGCCGTCGGCGGCACCCACCGGCACATTCCCGAGATCGTGCAGTCGTTGCGCTGGGCCGGCTCCGAAACCAACGCCACCATCTCGTTCACCCCGGTGATCGTGCCGATGGCTCGCGGTATCCTCGCCACCGCGACCGCTCGAATTGTGCCGGGCACCAGCGCCGCGGTCGTGCGTGCCGCCTGGCAGAGCGCCTACGCCGACGAACCGTTCGTGCACCTGCTGCCCGAGGGGCACTTTCCGCGCACGGCTGACGTTATCGGCGCGAACACAGCCCTGATCGGCCTGGCCGTCGACGTAGCAGCCGGCCGGGTCGTCACGATCACCGCCATCGATAATCTTGTTAAGGGCACCGCCGGCGCTGCCATCCAATCCGCCAACATTGCCCTGGGCCTGACCGAAACGCTCGGTCTGACCCTGAATGGAGTTGCTCCGTGAGTGTCACCCTTCCCGCCGGTTTTGCTGCTGCCGGTGTCACCGCCGGCCTGAAAAAGTCCGGCGGGCTCGACCTCGCCCTCGTGCAAAATCTCGGTCCGCTGCAGAACGCCGCGACCGTGTTCACGAGCAACCGCTGCCAGGCCAACCCCGTCATCTGGAGCACCCAGGTCATGAGCGACGGCCGGGTCAGCGCGATCGTGCTCAACTCGGGCGGTGCCAACTGTTATACCGGCAGCATCGGCTTCCAGACCACCCATGCCACCGCCGAAGCGGTCGCCACGCGCCTCGACATCTCCTCCGGCGACGTACTGGTCTGCTCCACCGGGCTGATCGGAGAGCAGCTCGACCTCGACCTCGTCACCGCCGGCGTCTGGGACGCTACCCTCTCCATCAAAACGGATGCCGCCACCACGCCCGAAGCCGGCCTCCTGGCCGCGCAGGCGATCATGACCACCGACACTCGCCCGAAGCAGGCCTCCCACACCTCGCCTCACGGCTGGAGCATTGGCGCAATGGCCAAGGGTGCCGGTATGCTCGCGCCGGGACTGGCCACGATGCTCGTCGTCATCACGACCGACGCCGTGCTCAGCTCGACCGACCTCGACACTGCGCTCCGCGCGGCGACCCGGGTCACTTTCGACCGCCTCGATTCCGATGGCTGCATGTCGACCAACGACACCGTGAGCCTGCTCTGCTCCGGGGCGAGTGCCGTCCCCACCGACCACGCGGAATTCAGCAAAGCGCTCACCGACACCTGCCGCGACCTGGTCCTGCAGCTGCAGGGTGACGCCGAGGGCGCCGCGCACGACGTGGCGATCACGGTCACCAACGCCGTCTCCGACGACGAAGCCGTCACCGTGGCCCGTGCGGTCTCGCGTAGCAACCTGTTCAAGTCGGCCATCTTCGGCAACGACCCCAACTGGGGCCGAGTGCTCGCCGCCGTCGGAACGGTACCGGTTCAGGACGCCGCATTCGACCCCTACGGCATCGATGTCGCCATCAACGGTGTGCAGGTCTGCACAGCGGGGGAGCCCGACCAGCCGCGCGAACTCGTCGACCTCTCGGGCCGCGCCGTGACTGTATTGATCGACCTGCACGCGGGTAGTGAAACGGCCACGCTGTGGACCAACGACCTCACCCACGATTACGTCGAAGAGAACAGCGCGTACTCGAGCTGAATATGACCGACATCACCCACGCAGACGAAACCAGCCAGGCCGAAGCATCCGTCAAAGCCGCGACGCTGATCGAAGCGCTGCCCTGGCTCAAACGCTTTCACGACCAGATCATCGTCGTGAAATTCGGCGGCAACGCCATGGTCAGCGAAGAGCTGCAACGCGCCTTCGCCGAGGACATGGTTTACCTGCGCTACGCCGGAATTCGCCCGGTCGTCGTGCACGGCGGCGGCCCGCAAATCTCGGCCATGCTCAAGCGCCTCGGCATCGAGAGCGAGTTTCGCGGCGGCTACCGGGTGACCACGCCCGAAGCGATGGACGTGGTGCGCATGGTGCTCACCGGCCAGATCAACCGCGACCTGGTCAGCCACATCAACCAGCACGGTCCGCTCGCCGCCGGACTGTCCGGCGAAGACGCCGGCCTGTTCCGCGGAAGACGTCGCGGCGTGGTCATCGACGGCGAAGAAGTCGACCTCGGACTGGTCGGCGACGTCATCGACGTCGACCCCGAAGCGGTGCTCGCCCAGCTCGCGGCAGGCCGCATCCCGGTGGTCTCGTCGATCGCCCCCGATACGGATGTCCCCGGCCAGTCCCTCAACGTCAACGCCGACGCTGCTGCTGCCGCACTCGCGATCGCGCTCGGCGCGGCGAAGCTCGTGATTCTCACCGACGTCGCCGGGCTGTACCGAGACTGGCCGAACCGGGATTCGCTGGTGTCGATCATCGACGTGGTCGAGCTGCGCGGTCTGCTTCCGCAGCTGGAATCAGGCATGATCCCCAAAATGACCGCCTGCCTCGACGCCGTCGAGGGCGGCGTCGCCAAGGCCGCGATCATCGACGGGCGAGTGCCGCACTCGATCCTGCTCGAAATTTTTACTGGAAGCGGCATCGGCACGGAGGTAGTACCCGCATGACTCAACATCCCTGGCAAGACCGTTTCGCCGACGCGATGATGAAAACCTTCAGCCCGCCGTTGGCCATGCTCGTGCGCGGTGAGGGCTGCTATGTCTGGGACGAAAAAGGCACCCAGTACCTCGACTTTCTGGCCGGCATCGCCGTGAACTCGCTCGGCCACGCCCACCCCGAGGTCGTCGCCGCCGTCACGAAGCAGATCGGCACGATCAGCCACGTCTCCAACTATTTCGCCACGCCGCCGCAGATCGAGCTGGCCGAACGTCTCAAGCGCATCACCGGCGCCGGCGACGAAGGTCGGGTTTACTTCTGCAACTCCGGTGCCGAGGCCAACGAGGCCGCGTTCAAACTGGCCCGCCTCAACAATAAGGGCCACCGCAACCGCATTATTTCGCTGCACGACTCCTTCCACGGTCGCACCATGGGAGCCCTCGCGCTCTCCGGCAAACCGCACATGCGCGAGGCCTTCGAACCGGTTCCCGGCGGCGTCGAACACATCGACAGCACGATCAAGGCACTCGAAGCGACCATCGACACCACCGTCGCCGCACTGTTTCTCGAACCGGTCAAGGGCGAGGCCGGCGTCATCGACCTGCCCGATGGCTATCTGAAGCGTGCGCGGGAGCTGTGCACCGAGCACGGTGTGCTGCTCATCCTCGATGAGATCCAGACCGGCATCGCTCGTTCCGGCGCCTGGTTCGCCTACAACCACGCCGACATTCTTCCGGATGCTGTCACCATCGCCAAAGGGATGGGCGGCGGTGTTCCCATTGGTGCGCTCGTCACCTTTGGCTGGGCCTCCGAACTGTTTCGCCGTGGCCAGCACGGCTCGACCTTCGCCGGGAATCCGCTGGTGACCGCGACCGCGAACGCGGTGCTCGGCGTGATCGAACGCGACGATCTCGCCGCCAACGCCACCTTAAGGGGCCAGCAGCTGCGCGAGATCATTCTCGGTTTCAAGTCTCCCTGGATCGAGGAAGTGCGTGGGCGCGGACTGCTGCTCGGCATCGGCCTGACCGAACCGGTCGCGTTGAAGCTGGGAGCTGCCGCTTTGGCCGAGGGCCTGATCGTCAACGCCGCCAATGAGACCAGCATTCGAATCGCCCCACCGCTGATCGTGGGTGACACCGAACTCGCCGACTTCCAGGACCGGTTCGGGCGAGCCCTGGCCAGCCTCTAGGCTGGACGAATCCCTCTGTGCTTGCTGGGAACCGTGCGGGGCCGCTGGAGCGGCATCCGCTTGCCCGCTAAAAGCATTCCAACCGAAAGTGACACCGTGACCCGCCATTTCCTGCGCGACGACGACATCTCCCCGGCCGAACAGGCCGAGATTCTCGACCTGGCCCTGGAGCTGAAGCGAGACCGATTCGCGGTGCGCCCGCTCAATGGCCCGCAGACCGTGGCGGTCATTTTCGACAAGTCTTCGACCCGCACCCGGGTGTCCTTCGCGGTCGGCATCGCCGACCTCGGCGGCAGCCCGCTCATCATCAGCACCGCGAACAGCCAGCTCGGCGGCAAGGAAACCGCCGCCGACACCGCTCGCGTGTTGGAACGCCAGGTCGCCGCAATCGTCTGGCGCACCTACGGTCAGGCCGGACTCGAAGAAATGGCGCTCGGTACCACGGTGCCGGTCATCAACGCGCTCAGCGATGATTTTCACCCCTGCCAGCTGCTCGCCGACCTGCTCACCATCCGGGAACACCGCGGCGACCTGGCCGGCCAGACCCTCGCCTTTCTCGGCGACGGCGCCTGCAACATGGGCCAGTCCTACCTGCTCGCCGGCGCGACTGCGGGGATGCACGTGCGTATCGCGTCGCCGGTCGGGTACACCCCCACCGATCAGGTCGTAGCGGATGCGACCGCCATCGCCGCCCAGACCGGCGGCTCGGTCGCGCTGTTCACTGACCCGCGCGAGGCCGTCACCGGTGTCGATGTGGTCATCACCGATACCTGGGTGTCGATGGGTAAGGAAGAGGAGAAGGCCGCGCGCCTCGGCGACCTCGGCCAGTACCGGGTCGACGCGGAACTGATGAGCCTGGCCAAGCCGGGCGCGCACTTCATGCACTGCCTGCCGGCCGACCGCGGCTACGAGGTGACCGCCGACGTCATCGACGGCCCGCAGAGCATCATCTGGGACGAGGCGGAGAACCGCCTGCACGCCCAGAAGGCGCTGTTGGTCTGGCTGCTCGCCCACAACGCGGCCTGACCGACCCGATCGCGGCCATCCGCTCTCATGCTTTCTGACCGGGCCTGGGCCCGGAAAGAGTGAGAGAAGCGGGCGGGCGACCGGGCGACCGGGGGCCGCGCCACAGCACGTAAACTTTAGACAGATCAAGATTTTAGGGAGAACCATGGCGGAACGCGTTGTACTCGCATACTCGGGGGGACTGGATACCTCGGTCGGCATCGGCTGGCTCAAAGATGCCACCGGCAAAGAGGTTGTAGCCCTCGCCGTCGACGTCGGACAGGAGGGCGAAGACATGGACGTAATCCGTCAGCGCGCCCTCGACTGCGGCGCCGTCGAATCCATCGTCATCGACGCCAAGGACGAGTTCGCCAACGACTACATCATCCCGACACTCAAGGCCAACGCCCTGTACCAGAAGCGTTATCCGCTGGTCTCAGCCATCAGCCGCCCGCTGATCGCCAAGTACCTCGCCTCCACCGCCAAGGAACTCGGCGCCGACAGCGTCGCCCACGGCTGCACCGGTAAGGGCAACGACCAGGTTCGATTCGAAGCCGCCGTCGCCGCGCTCGCCCCCGAGCTGACCTCGCTCGCCCCGGTCCGCGACTTCGCGCTGACCCGCGACAAAGCCATCGAGTACGCCGCCAAGCATGACCTGCCCATCGTGCAGTCCAAGAAGAGCCCGTACTCGGTCGACCAGAACGTCTGGGGTCGCGCAGTCGAGACCGGATTCCTCGAAGATCCGTGGAACGCGCCGATCGAAGACCTGTACACCTACACGCAGGACCCGTCGGTCACCCGCGCCCCGACCGAGGTCGTCATCTCCTTCGAGCAGGGTGTGCCCGTCGCCATCGACGGCAAGAAGGTCACCCCGCTGCAGATGATCCAGCTCATGAACCGTCTCGCCGGCGACCAGGGTGTCGGTCGCATCGACATCGTCGAGGACCGTCTGGTCGGCATTAAGAGCCGTGAAATCTACGAAGCCCCCGCGGGAATGGCGCTCATCGCCGCCCACGAAGAGCTAGAGAACATGACCGTCGAACGTGACGTCGCCCGCTACAAGCGCGGCGTCGAGAGCAAATGGGCCGAGCTCGTCTACGACGGCCTGTGGTTCTCCGGCCTGAAGAAGAGCCTCGACGTGTTCATCGAGGACACTCAGAAGTACGTGACCGGCGACATCCGTTTAAAAATGCACGCCGGCACTGCCGTCGTCACGGGGCGTTCGAGCACGACCAGCCTGTACGACTTCAACCTCGCCACCTACGACACCGGCGACTCCTTCGACCAGACCATGGCGAAGGGCTTCATCGAGCTGTGGTCGCTGCCGAGCAAGGTCGCCGCACGACGCGACGCCGCCGCGAAGTAGGGCATCCGTGTCGAGTGAGAAAAACCGCGCCGGTCGAGCTGGTGCCCTCTGGGGCGGCCGTTTCGCCGGGGGACCGTCGCCGGAACTGGCACGGCTGAGCAAGTCGACCCAGTTCGACTGGATGCTGGCCGAATACGACCTGCAGGGCAGCCGCGCGCATGCTAGGGCCCTCGCCGCCGCCGGATATCTCACCGACACCGAATTGACCCAGATGGTCGGCGCGCTCGAACAACTCGAGCGCGCCGTCGTGTCCGGCGAATTTCTGCCAGCCGGAGCCGATGAAGACGTGCACTCGGCCCTTGAACGTGGCCTCATCGACATCATCGGCGTCGAGGTCGGCGGCAAACTTCGCGCCGGCCGCAGCCGCAATGACCAGGTCGCAACGCTTGTGCGCATGTGGCTGCGCGACCACGCCGCCATTCTCGCCTCCCTCGTCATTGAACTGATCGACGCCCTCGCCGCTCAGGCCGAAGCGCACTCCGGGGCCATCATGCCCGGCCGCACCCACCTGCAGCACGCCCAGCCGGTGCTGCTCGCCCACCACCTGCTGGCGCACTGCTGGCCACTCGTGCGCGACCTCGACCGCTTCGCGGACTGGGGCCGGCGAGCGGATGCGTCCCCCTACGGTTCAGGCGCCCTCGCCGGCAATACCCTCGGTCTCGACGCGCATCTCGTCGCCGTCGACCTGGGCTTCGCCGCCGTGGTTGAGAACTCCATCGACGGCACCGCGAGCCGCGACCTGGTCGCCGAATTCGCCTACATCACCGCTCAAATCGGCATCGACATGTCGCGGCTGGCCGAAGAGATCATTCTCTGGAACACCCGCGAATTCGGGTTCGTCACCCTCGACGACGCCTATTCCACCGGGTCCTCGATCATGCCGCAGAAGAAGAATCCAGACATCGCCGAGCTCGCTCGCGGCAAGTCGGGCCGCCTGATCGGCAACCTCACCGGGCTGCTCACCACGCTCAAGGGCCTGCCGCTCGCCTACAACCGCGACCTGCAGGAAGACAAAGAGCCGGTCTTCGACTCGATCCAGACCCTCGAAGTACTGTTGCCCGCCTTCACCGGCATGGTCGCGACACTCACCTTCCACACCGAGCGGATGGCCGAGCTCGCGCCGCAGGGGTTCTCCCTCGCCACGGATGTCGCCGAATGGCTGGTCAAACGCCACGTTTCGTTCCGTGATGCGCACGAGATCACCGGTTCGCTGGTGAAGTTCGCCGAGACGAACGGACTCGACCTGCACGAGGTCGACGACGCGGCGCTGCTGGCGATTTCGCCGCACCTCGTTCCGGAGGTGCGCGAGGTGCTCACCATCCGCGGATCGGTCGACAGCCGCGACGGCGCCGGCGGAACCGCGCCGGTGCGCGTCGCCGAGCAGCGGGCCCACCTGGTCAACCGGGTACGCGACCTGACGGCGGAGCTCAGCCGGTAACCGTGCCGAACGCGTCCGGCCCGGCTGGAAAGTCAGTGGGGTTGGCGCTTGGAATCGAGTCCTCGTGGTGGTTTTGGATGCCGGGGGAGGCATCCGTTCAGGCCGTCGAAAAGAGCGGCGCTAGACCAGTGCCATCGGCACGAGGGCGGCGCAGGCACAGGCCCAGGTGAGGCTTGACAGGGTGCCGATGATGAACCTCTCACGCGATTCTGCCGCGGCCAGCTCGGTGAACCGGCCGACACCCTTGATGGCGACGACGACGGCGATGGCCTCGGGGAAGCCAGCCAGAATAGCGCCGGCCACGGCGAGACGTTCCAGGATGCCGATGGTCACACCCCCGCGCAGCACCTCGTGGGTCTCCGGATCACTGATCCCGGCCATGGTCGGGGCCGGTTTTCCGGCGTTCAGAACCATGATTCCACCGTGCTGGCCCGGCGGCACCGAGTTGTTGGTGGCGAGATCGAGGGCGAGTACCGCGACGGGGCCGCCGCCGATGACGGCGAGGGCCAGGGCCAGCATGCCGAGCACAATGCCGAAAGCGCTCGGGCCGGGCCCGACGGGGACAGCGGCCAACACCAGCGCGACGGCCAGTCCAGCGATGGCGGCGACGGCGTAGAGCTGCCGATGCAACTTGAAGGCGATCGCGGCGCTGGTGAGCGCGGCGAGGGTGACCAGGAGTAGGACGACCCAGTACAGAAACGTGAGAACGGTGAAAGTCATGCGGGTTCCGTTTCGTTCGGGCCGGTGTTCGGGCCAGCATCGAGTTGCTCTAGCAGCCTAACCAACGCCGGCCGTGCGGCCTGCTCGACCCGGTACTGCGCCGCTTTGAGCCGCTGGCTCACCGCCCCGGTGGTGATGCCGAGCCTGTCCGCGATGTCGGTCTGGGCCAGTCCGCTTTCGAACAGATCACCGGCCTGCCAGCCCTGCGGGGAGCGGCGTTGACGCAGCAGCAGGAGCATGGTGAGGAGTGCCTCGATGCCGGGGGCTGCGGCATCCGTTTGACCGACGTCGAGCGCAAAGTGCGCCTCGGTCTTCTTGGCCCGAAGTACGGCCTCGCGGGCTGCGATGAACGCGCCACCGGTGGCCTGCCGTGTCGACGCCGGCAGGGGAGTGCGTACGGTGCCCACCCCGAGTCCGACGCTCCAGTGGCCGGAACGGTGCAGCGTGAGAATGGCGTTGAGCGTTGGCCGGGCCGTCGAGACAAGCAATTGGATCTCATCGCCCGCCGTCTGGTCGGGCGGCAGACTATATGCGTGCGGGCTCTGGTCCACGAGTCGCGCGATCATCTCCCGCGCTCGATCGTGATCGTTGCGGCTGTCAATCTGGTCAGCGGTGATGACAAACATGGGCTGAGGCTCCGTCCTGCATTCAGTATAATTCAGGTCACAGGCTAAATCAAATGAGATATAGGTTTTAGACTAAATTGCTCTTCGAGACGAGCGGATGCCGCCCGCAACTCGTCGAGGCCGCCACGGCTGGTAATCTGAACGCGTGTCAGACCCCACCATCCTCGCCCAGCAGACCAACGATCCCTCTTTCGATTCCGTCTGGGAGGAGATCAACTGGCGCGGCCTCGTGCACGTCTCCACCGACGAGACCGAGCTCAAAGCGCTGCTCGATGGCGGTCCGATCACCTACTACTGCGGATTCGACCCGACCGCGCCGAGCTTGCACCTCGGCAATCTCGTGCAGCTGCTGCTAATGCGGCGCCTGCAGCTGGCCGGGCATCATCCGCTTGGACTGGTCGGCGGATCCACGGGACTCATCGGGGATCCGCGCCCGACCGCCGAGCGCACGCTGACCCCGACCGATACCGTCGCAGAATGGGTCGGCTACCTGCAGGCCCAGGTTTCGCGGTTCTTGAGCTCAGAGGGCGATAACGCCGTCACCCTGGTGAACAACCTGGACTGGACCGCACCGCTTTCCGCGATCGATTTTCTACGCGAAATCGGCAAATACTACCGCGTCGGCACGATGCTCAAAAAGGATGCTGTCAGCGCGCGGCTAAATTCTGATGCCGGCATTAGCTACACCGAATTCAGCTACCAGATTCTGCAGGGCCTGGACTACCTCGAACTGTTCCGCAGCTACAACTGTGTGTTGCAGACCGGTGGCAGCGATCAGTGGGGCAATCTCACGAGCGGAACCGATCTCATCCGTCGGGCCGAAAGCGGCAGCGTGCACGCGATCGGCACGCCGCTCATCACTAACAGCGACGGCACCAAATTCGGCAAGAGTGAGGGCAACGCGGTCTGGCTGGACCCCAACCTGACGAGCCCCTACGCCTTTTATCAGTTCTGGCTCAACACTGACGATGCCGACGTGGTTTTTCGGCTCAAGGTGTTCACATTTCTGTCACGGATCGAAATCGATCGGTTCGCCGAGCTTGTCGAAAACGAACCGTTCCGCCGGGAAGCGCAGCGCCGACTCGCCCTCGAGGTGACCAGCCTCGTGCACGGCCACGCGGCGACGGATGCTGCCATCCACGCCGCCGAGGCGCTGTTCGGTCAGGGCGACCTTGCGGAACTCGACCCCGATACCCTCGAGGCCGCGTTGCGCGAACTTCCGCACACCACGACGGCGCCGCACGCCACCGTATTGCAGTTGCTCGTCGACACGGAATTGTCGAAGAGTCTCGGTGACGCGCGCCGCGCGGTGCAGCAGGGCGGGGTCTACCTGAACAACGAGAAGGTCACCAGCGTCGACCTGACCATCGAAGGATCGGTGCTTCCCGGGGGAGTGGCTGTACTGCGTCGCGGCAAGAAGACGCTCGCCGGCATTTTCGTCGAGTAGCTGTTTCGAGGCGCGAGCTCGGTGCAGGGGTCGGGCAGGTGTGGGTGGCAAGATGTCGACGTGGACACTCTTCGAACCGAACGCCTGCTGCTGCGCCCTTGGACCCTCGATGACACCGACTTCGTCTTCGGGTTGTACTCGTTGTGGTCCGTGCAGCAACACATCGGGTTGCACCCGCGGGTGATGACCGACCGCGCCGAGGCGATCGCCGTGATCACCCGGTGGCAGGGAATGGAACACCCCATTCACGCCATCAGGGCCGTAACGGATGCGGACACCGGCGAAATCTTCGGCAACCTGCTGCTCAAGTCGATTCCAGCCTCGAGCCCGGTCACGCCGCTTGAACCGTCGGGGGATACCGAGATCGGCTGGCACTTTCACCCGCACGCGTGGCACCACGGCTACGCGACCGAGGCGGCATCCGCTGTACTGGCCGAAGGGTGGAAGACGGGACTCGACCGGGTGGTGGCCGTGACCACCCCGAGCAATCGTCCTTCGCAACGGGTCTGCCTGCGCATCGGTATGACGCACAAGGGGAGAACCGACCAGTACTACAACTCCGTGAGCGAGCTCTTCGTCGCCGAGGCCCCCGCGACTTAGCCGTCTCCAGTGGGGTGTGGCACCCCGCCTTGCCCCGTCACCCGCAGCCAGCCCCGGTCGGTCCATCCATGGATAGGTTCGGGGCCCGGGCCCGGAAAGCGGGCCCATGTTCTATCGTGGGCTCGGTTCCCGAAGGTGGGCCCGGTTTTCTCGGTGGACCGGTTCATGAGAAGAGCGCGGGCCGGTCTCTAAAACGCCCCATTCTGTCGATCGAGCTTGTCGAGATCGCCGTCGACCAGCGCGGGCTGGTCTGCGGCCGTGAAGGCCGGCGAGTGGGTGCGGAGCGGTGCGACACGCCCGGGTGGGGGGCGTTTTGACGGGTGGGTGGTCTGGCCGTAATGTATCTATACGTACCCCAAAGGTGCGGAAAGCCGTAGTGCTTTCCGGCCTCATGTG
>NZ_SOHD01000016.1:0-2795 GCF_004403235.1 Cryobacterium sp. Hh38
GCTCGTTTCATCGCATCCCAATCCTTCTTCGAGGACAGCTTGAACGTGTTCCGAATGAGGTGAATGATGCACGTCTGCACCGTGTCAACGGCCACACGTTCCCGACAACGTCGGGCAGCCCCTTCAAACCGTCACAGACCAGGAAGAACGTGTCGGTCACACCACGGTTCTTGATGTCCGTCAGCACAGACATCCAGAACTTAGCGCCCTCACCGCCAGTGCCGGCCCACAACCCGAGAATGTCTTTATCGCCGTCCAGGGTCACGCCGATGGCCGCGTAGATGGGCCGGTTGGCGACCTGCCCGTCCCGAATCTTCACGACGATCGCGTCGATGAAGATCGCCGCGTAGACGCCGTTCAAGGGGCGGGACTGCCACGTTTGCATCTCCTCGATCACCTTGTCCGTGATGCGAGAGATCGTCTCTTTGGAGACTTGGGCGCCGTAGATCTGGTTGAAGTGCGCGCTGATCTCCCCGGTCGTGAGGTCGCGGGCATACAACGACAGCACAATCTCATCGACCCCGGTCAAACGGCGTTGTCGTTTCGGCACGATCACCGGAGTGAACGTGGCGTCCCGGTCACGAGGCACCTGGATGGTCACCGGCCCCGTCGAGGGGCTGATCACCGTTTTGGGCCGGGTCCCGTTGCGCACGTTGGATTCGTCACGCTCGTCCGGGGCACGGTTCTTCTCATGACCGAGATGCTCAGTCATTTCCTCGTTCAGAGCCGTCTCCAGGAACGTTTTCGTGAACTGGCCCAGCNACCAGACCCACGTCCAGCGCGTCAGGCCGGAAACACCGTTTAAGAGACAGTCCCCAAGAACCTAAGTAGTTACCGTCGAGGCCCAGTCGGGAGAGCGGATCCAGTAGCCTGAATGAGGCCGGCTGTGGGTTTCGCAACCTGAGCCTCGTGAACAGTGCGGTTGTGTTCGACGGCAGCAGCGACCATCGAAGCGTTGGATGAATATTCGCTCTCCTGGGGCCGGTGTTATTGACCTTCGGGGCCACTGCTCCTAGCGATGAGAAGAGCGGGACTGCCCCGGGTTTGGTTGACTCGTTGGGTTTGGGGTTTTAGGTGGCGTTGAGGGTCATGTTTATTGTCTCAAACTCGATCGGGGTGAGTTTGCCGAGGCCGCGTTGTCGTCGCCGGCGGTGGTAGGTCCGTTCAATCCACACCACCATCGCCAGGCGGAGCTCGTCCCGGGTAGCCCAGCGTTGCCGGTCGAGGACGTTCTTCTGCAGCAACGCGAAGAACGACTCCATCGCGGCGTTGTCGCCGCATTAACCGGCTAATCGGGGTCGATTATCTGGCGAAGCAATTCTCGTGGCGGTTAGGAATTGCTCTCGGTCTTGCGTTCTTGTTCGAGGTGGCGGAGGCGTTCCTCGTGGTGGCGGACGCGGTCGGCGACGGCCTCGATGCCGATGCGGAGGTGCGCGAGGTCGGCGTTGAGCCCGGTCAGCGTGAGGTTGTCGCTCGTTTGTGCACGGTGCTCGCGGATCAACGCGATGAGTTCGGGGTGGCGATAGAGGGTGGCGCGCGCGATTCCGGTGTGCACGGCGACGGCAGTGATACTGACCGGGATGCCAGCCTGCTGGAGCTCGGCCAAGGCCTGTTCCACCTGCTGGTGCCGGCTGGTGGGCGTCATGCGGTGTGCGCCTGATTGATGAGGGCGTCGAGGCGGTCGATGAGTTTGCGGTGGCGTTCGGCTTCGCTGGTCCAGCCGCGAGCTTCGGCGTCGCGGGCAAGAATCTGAGCGTCGGCGCGCTGGGCGGTGAGGACGGGCGTGTAGGTGTCGTCGGTGCGGTAACTGGGGCAGTGCTCGCAGATATTGGCGTAGGGGCAGGCTTCTTGCGCGGGCGCTCGGAGGCAGTAGCCGCCGGCCATGCGCGCTTTGATCGTGGGTGTTTCCCGCCAGTTCCCGTGGCTGATGTCGACGAGGGGCAGCGTCGTCCGCCCGGCGGTCGTCGGGCTGGTATTCATCGGCCCGATGTGGGCTTTGGCCAAGTCGAGGGCGCGCTCATATTCGGTGCGGATGGTGCTGTCGAAGAGCTGCCCGTAGCGCAGACTCATCTGCGCGGAGACGTGACCGAGCAGCGCCATGAGCGCTTGCAGGGACACGCCGGCGTTGACCAGCGCGGTGGCGTAGGTGTGACGGAGCTGGTGTGGGGTCAGCTTGCCCAGACCTGCGGCTTCTCCCGCCCGGGCGAGTTCGGCTCGGACGGCGCTCTGGCTGAGTCGGTGGCCGTGATGGGTGAAGAGGAAATCGGCGGGTCGACCCGTCCGCGGGTTAGGCAGTGGCCGACGGAGTAGTCGTTACTGAACGCGCGAACGTAGTAATCGCGTGGCAGTCGGACGCTGTTGCGAAACATGACCTCCGGTGCCATCGGCGGGAGCCCGCGCATCGCGGCCCGGTCCCTGCTGATGAGGTCATTGGGTCGACCTCGGCGGGACCGGGAGAGACGATTGTTCGCCACGGGTAACCACGCGGCGAGCTGCTCGTTGAAATCATCGGGAGAGGTGAAGGCGCGGCCTGACATGAAGCGGCTGCGGAAGAACCGATTCATTCGTTCGACCATGCCCTTGGACTCGGGGTCGCGGGCTTTGAGCAGTTTGATCTGAGTGCCGAGGGTGCCAGCGAAAGCGGCAGCGGGCTCGGTGAGTTTCCCACGGCCGATGCCCGTGAGCCTGATGCTCCTATAGTTGTCAAGCTGCGATTTGGTGGGGTTGGTGTTCGTTGAGCCAGGCCCGGTAGCGGTGCAGGAATCGGGTGTCGCGAATGGTGCCGCGTTCGATGA